>CAZUPX010001059.1:0-12148 GCA_964622155.1 uncultured Planctomycetaceae bacterium
GCGCGGCCAGTAGCGGCGCCTGGGCGGCGCGGCAATCGGAGTTGCCTGATGGCATGGCGTGGTCTCGAGGGGGCGTGGCGACCGGGAATGCGGGGAAATCTGGGGCGTTCTTGTAGGATTGGCCGCCGACCCCGTCAATGCCAATGCCGCTGGTGCCAGCAAGCTAGCGGGGCTCGCCTCATTGACAAGTGCCATGCCCGCGCGAGCGCGGGCATGTTGATCCTCCGACACGAATCGGGCATGGCACCTAGCGCCCGAAGAGACATGCGGCAAACTCGTCTTCTGCGATCGGTCGCACGGCGGCGATAATGGCGGCCCTATGCTTCCCGCAATCAGCGACCGGCGCAACTTTGTGACTCTCGCGGCGCGCGAGCGGCCCGCCGCGTGGCCCCTCATGCTTTCCGCGGGCCTGCCGCGGGTGTCGATTGTCATCCCTGTCTATCAGGGCGCCGGTACGATTGGCGAGTTGGTCGAATCGCTGGCCGTCAAACTTGACGGCTTGTATCGCCTGGAGATCGTGTTGGTCGTCGACGGCAGCCCCGACAACTCGGCCGACGTATGCCGCAATCTCGCCACTCACGTTCCCTGTGTGAGGTTTCTGAACTTGTCGCGCAATTTCAGCGAGCACAACGCGGTGATGGCGGGTCTCAATCATGCCACGGGCGACTACATTGTCGTCATGGACGATGATTTTCAGAATCCGCCCAGCGAAGTTCCCAAGCTCGTCGACGAAGTCCAAAAAGGCTACGACGTCGTCTATTCGCATTACGCCGTCAAGCGGCATTCGGTGCTGCGAAACTTCGGCAGCCGCATGCACGATCTGGTCGCGAGCGTTTTGCTCGACAAGCCGCGTCACTTGTATTTGTCCAGCTTCAAAGTGCTCAGCCGTTTTGTGGTCGACGAGCTGGTGAAATACGACGGCCCGTACCCGTACATCGACGGCCTGGTGCTCCGTATCACGAGCAATTATTCGCGCGTGCTCGTGCGCCACGAGCCGCGCCGCGCCGGCAGCTCGGGCTACACGCTGCGAAAGCTGGTGTCGTTGTACCTGAACATGTTCACCAATTTCTCGATCCTGCCGCTGCGGCTCGCATCGTGCGCGGGTCTGATCACGTCGCTGGTGGGCCTGGCCCTGGCGGTGGTGTTCGTCGTCGAGAAGCTGCGTGACCCGACGGTGCCGGTGGGTTGGGCTTCAATGATCGTGTCGCTATTCATCATCGGCGGGATTCAACTGTTCGCCTTGGGCATGATCGGCGAGTACTTGGGCCGGCTATTCCTCAAGGACAACGGCCGGCCGCAATTTGTCATCCGCGAACAGCTCAACTGCGACTCTCCGGCCAAGCCAGACAAATCATGATCGCAAAAGACCCATTCAACGGCCGTCGGGCGCTGGTGACCGGCGGACTGGGATTTATCGGCAGCAACCTGGCGATCCGACTTGTGAGACTCGGGGCCAAGGTGACGATTGTCGATTCGCAGATCCCAGAATTTGGGGGCAATTTGCACAACGTCGCCCCGGTGCGCGACTCAGTTGTTGTCGACGGTTCTGACCTGCGTGATGCCGGCGCATTAGCCACACTTGTCGAGGGGCAAGACTACATCTTCCATCTGGCCGGCCAAGTCGGCCACAGTGCCAGCATGCGCGACCCCGAGCTCGATTTGGGCGTCAATTGTGTTTCGACGATGAACCTGGTCGAAGCGTGTCGAAGGCACAATCGCGACGCGCGCCTGCTGTACGCTTCGACACGGCAGGTTTACGGCCGGCCACAGACTCTGCCAGTGACCGAAGATCATTCCACGCTGCCGATCGACGTCAACGGAATTAACAAGCTGGCCGCCGAACATTATCACCTGCTGTATCACAACACGTACGGAATTCGCTCGACCGTGTTGCGACTCACCAACACATTCGGCCCGCGGCAACGCATCCGCGGAGATGGTCAAGGCTTCGTCTCGACCTTTTTGCGCCAGGCGTTGCAGGGCCGGACCATCCGGTTGTTCGGCGGCGGCGGCCAAGTGCGAGATTTCAACTACGTCGACGACGTGGTGGACGCGATGCTATTGGCCATCACGCACGACGCATGTGCGGGCAAGGTCTTCAACCTGGGATCGACCAGGGCGCATTCGCTCATTGAGTTCGTCGAAACCTTGAACCGGTTTTACACCTTCAAGGTCGAGCAGGTTCCTTTTCCAGAAGAGAAGCGGATCATCGATATCGGCGACTATATCGGTGACTTCTCCCGCTTCCGAAACGCTACGGGTTGGCGACCAAGGATCGACTTGGAGGAGGGTTTGCGGCGGACCGTCGCCTTTTACCACGCGCATAAGGATGTGTACTGGGATGATCGCGAGGCCGAAGGCAATCGGGAGTCTCGACGTCGCCGGGAGACGATCCCTGCGACTCGTTGAACTGAAACGCCTGTTTGTGTTCAGCGCCGCCGGCACGCTCAACACGGCGGTCTGCTATGCGCTGTTTGCCGTGCTCGTGCAGGCCGGTTGTCACTACAACCTGGCGCTGGCGGCCGACTATGCGCTGGGCATCGTGTTGGGATTCGTGCTGCACCGTTTGTCGACGTTTGCGGACCGCAAGCACTTGCACCGAGCCTTCGGCAAGTACTTCGTCGCGCTGGTGGCGATGTTCCTTGTGAACCTGGCGCTGCTCGACCTTCTGGTCGCGCTGGATATCCTGGGGCCGCTGGCGGCGCAGTTGGTCGCGATGAGCGCAGCCACGCTGGCCAGCTTCGCGCTGCAGAAGCATTGGGTTTTCCGCGTGTCGGCGATGAGCCGGACCACACCCACCGCCGATACCCGGCGCAAGGCGGCCTGAGCGAACGCGACGAGCGCCGGCCTACTTTTGTTCGACGGCCGCCTTGGCTTTGGCCGCCGCATCTTCAACGTCGGCTGCGGCGCCTTGCAACTGCTTGGCCGCGTTCTGGGCAGCCGAAGTGGCTTCGGCCGCCGCGGCGTGCGCCGCGTCGGTCGCCTCTTTTGTGGCCGCCTGGGCATCCTGGGCCGCCTTAGCCGCGTCCTTTTGGGCCTTCGACGCCGCCGATTCGCCGCAGCCTGTGGCCAGTGGACACAACGCCACCGCGAGAATCAATGCATGAATCTTCATCATCAGTCCTCTAATTCCTTTGAGGGTAAGTCCGTCGAATTTGACATCGCCTGTAGGCTGGCATTTTAATCACCAGCGGCCGATTGTCGAGTGCAAGCGGCTTGCATCGACTCCCGAGATCACGATCTAAGACTCACGAGACCTTCCGCAGCAACGTCACCCTTCCAGTCGGCACCCATTCGACGACGAAGATGTTGCCGTCCCTGTCGTAGCAGGCGTCGTGCGGATGAACGAAACGGCCGGCCTCCCACTCGGCGGGCTTGTTGCGCAGTGTCAACTTGCCACCGTTCAAGACCTTGTCGGTCCACGCCTGCTCGTAGCCGAGGTGCGCGATCACTTTGTTGTGCAAGTCCAAGATGGTCACGCGAGCGTGCAGGTCGGACACTAGCAGCTCGGTGCCGCGGATGTCGAAATGGGCCGGAAAGCTGACACCCTCGACAATACTGATGAACTTGCCGTCCAGCGTGAAGTATTGCAGCCGCGCGTTGGCCCGATCGGCCACCACCAGCGACGGCTCGCGCCCGGCGCGGTCGTCGAGCCAGATGCCGTGCGGCGTGCTCATCTTGCCTGGTTCCTTTCCAATGCCGCCCCACGTGCGAATCCACTTGGCGTCCTTGTCGTACTGGTGGATATAGCTCGATCCGTAGCCGTCGGCCACGTAAAAGCCGCCGTCGGGCGCGAAGGCTACATTCGTCGGGTTGAACTGTTCGAGCTTCTCATACACGCCGGCCTGCTCGGGGAAGTGCATCTTCCAAAGCTGACTGCCCGTGAGCGTCGTCTTGGCGACCAGGCGATTCTTGACATCGCACAGGTACAAATACTCTTCGCCATTCTCCTTGCGGATGTCGATACCGTGTCCGCCGCCGTGGTATTCATTGCCGAACGAGCGGACAAACTTGCCCGTCGGGTCGAACACGACGATCGCATCCATCGGCTCGGGCGAGTTGTTGCGGTGCTTGATATAGATCAGCCCCGTCTCGTCGACAGCGACGCCGTGCGTTTCGCCCCACTTTACGTGACTCGGCAGCTCGCCCCAGCCGTGAATCGCTTCATACTGGTGGTCGCCCGTTCCGAGCACCGGCAGCTTGCCGCCCGATTTGTCAGTGGCCTTCAAGATGGTCGGGCCGACCGCGGTCGAGAATGTCGCAACGGCCGTCGTCTTGAGAAACGCGCGGCGAGTGGTGCTTCGGTTATTCGATGAATCGGTCTGCGACATGGCTGTGGCCTCGCAACAGGGAGTCCGTGGGGCTTGGGTCTCGGTTGACGGCTATCATAATCCACCGCGGCGTCGGAACTCAATCGGCTGACAAGACGTCGTCCAGTCGCGGAATCGAGTCCATCGCCCCTGGCCGCATGACGCACAGGGCTGCCGCTTGCGTGGCCCATTCGAGACACTCAATCGCCTCACGACCTTGGCTGCGAAGGGCGAGATAGTAACCCAGGAACGTGTCGCCGGCCGCGGTCGTGTCGACCGCCTCGACACGCCGCGCGGGCAGGTGAATTTGAGCCTGACCCTTGCGGTGCCAAACGCCCTCCGCGCCCAGAGTGAGAACAATTTCGCACTTCGGCGCGCGGGTGGACAACATCTGCATTATGTCTTCCGGGGCCGTCTGGCCCGCCAACGTGGCCCCTTCCGACTCGTTGACGCATAACAGATCGACCCGGTCCCAAGGGTACTGCAGAGCGGCCGTGTCACATGGCGCCGGATTGAAGGCCACGCGCAGACCGCGCTTGAGCGCCGCGCCGATGGCGTGCTCGACGGCGCTGGTTTCATTTTGCACCAGCAACCAAGTGTCAGGTGGCGCTGCATCGAGCGCTTCGTCGACATCGCCGGGCGTGATTTCGTGGTTGGCACCTGGATAGAGCACGATCGCGTTCTCGCCCCGCTCGTCCACTTGGATCACAGCCTGTCCCGTAGCCGTGGAGCCGACGCGGACCCAACGCGTGTCGATCCTCTCCTGTTCCAGCTTCTTGACGAGCCACGCGCCTTCGGGACCCACCTTGCCCGCGTGCAGCACTTGGGCCCCTGCCCTGGCCAGCGCGATCGATTGGTTGGCTCCCTTGCCGCCGGCCACGAGGTTGAACGACGTGCTGGCGATCGTCTCGCCGGGCCGCACGATGTGAGGCACGCGAAACACGCGGTCGATGTTGAGCGAACCGAGATTTAGAATGGGCATGCAGTGTCGTGCCGTTCTCGGCTAGCCGTCAGTTTTCCGGCCGCCGCGGAAAGTAGACTTCGACGTTGTTGTGCATCGTGTACATGCGAAACTGCCGGCCGTCTGGCACCAGGATGCCGCTCGATTTGTCGCCGGGGACGATCGGATTGCGGTCGTACTTTTGCCAATGTACCAGGTCGGTCGACCGCGCGACGTTCGTCGTCCAAGTGCGGGGCGAGCGGGGATCGCCGCTGCCGTGGTAGAAGGCGAAGTACACGCCTTTGTGCTTGAGCACCTGGTTCATGGCGATCATGCTCTTGTCGTAGTCGTCCGGTCCGGGTACCAGCACCGGCTCGTCTTGCACGTTGGTCCATACTTTGAGCTGTGGATCCTTGGTCGTCGCCAGCCACACGCCCTGGTCCATCCGTTCGTAGAACAGATACCAGACGTTGTTCTCGAGCCATGCGGTCGGCGTGCCAAACGGTCCGGCGGTCAGCGATTTGCCAATCGTGTAGCGAATGTCCAAAATCCCTTCGCGGTTCCAGTGAATCCGGTCGCGCGAGGTCAGTAGTTGTGCCTGGTCGTGAAGTCCTTCGGCAAACATGTAGTACGTGTCACCCTGCTTGACGACCATCATGTCTTCGATCCAATGATCGCGGACCAGCGGATTGTCGGCCCACCGCGTCCAACGCAGTCCGTCGGGCGAGGTGGCATAGCCCAGCAACTTGATGCCCGCGGTCGTGCCGTCATAGCCAGTGAACCACAGATGCCAAGAGTCACCTTCGCGCATGATCCAACCGCGTTCGCGAATCTTGACGTCCCAGTGTCCGGCGCCTTCGGCCGTGAACACGGGATTGTCCGGTCCGGCAACCCAGTCGACGAGCTCGGTGGGAAATTGAGCCACGTCCGCGCCAGTGCGCGGCGCTTGCGCGATCACCCGCGGCGGCAACAACGTGCTCATGAACGCAACGGCGGCCGCGATGCAAGACATCCAGGAACAGCGATGCGACATTGAATAGGTCTCCCAAAGCGTGCGAATTCCGGCGTGCGTATCTTACTGTCTGGCCGATCGGATCGCTAATGTTGGCTGACACCTCGCGGTGGACCGTCGACCATCGCGAGGGTAGAATCGGCCGCTTGTGCGTCCCTCCCATCCTTTGTTCCCATGCGTTCCATGTCGCTGGCCATTCGCTGTGCCAATTTGATCAAGAGCTACGACGGCCGGCCGCGCGTTGAGGCTGTGCGCGGATTGGATCTCGATATCGAGCGTGGCGAATGTTTTGGCTTGCTGGGGCCCAATGGCGCCGGCAAGACGACCACGATCGAAATCCTCGAGGGCCTGCTGGAGCCAACCTCGGGCGACGTTGAGGTGCTCGGGCTTCGCTGGCATCGCAACGATCAGGAGATTCGCCAGCGGATCGGCATCTCGCTGCAAGAAACCAGACTGTCGGAAAAGCTAACCGTGCTGGAAACGCTGACCCTGTTTCGCAGCTTTTACCGCCAGGGCAGCGAGCCCGATGACCTGCTCGAGCGGATCTCGATGACCGACAAGGCCAACTCTTGGGTCGGGAAGCTGTCGGGTGGGCAAAAACAGCGCCTGGCGGTTGCTTGCGCGTTGGTGGGCGACCCGGAACTTTTGTTTCTTGACGAGCCGACCATCGGGCTTGATCCCCAGTCGCGGCGACAGTTGTGGGAGATCATTCGCGAGATCCGCGCCGTCGGGCGGACCGTGCTGCTCACGACCCACTATATGGACGAAGCCGAACGGTTGTGCGACCGCGTGGCGATCGTGAATCTCGGACGGGTGATTGCGCTGGGAACTCCGCGCGAACTGATTGCCAGCCTGGGTGGCGAGCACGTGATCGAGTTCACGCTGGAAGGAGATTGCCAGCGACGGTTGATCGACAATAGGCAACTGGTCGACCTGCCAGCGGTCAGCTCGGTCCTCGAAGAGAACAGCCACATCAGCCTGTCGGTCAGCGAGCCGCACATCGTCTTGCCGGCACTGCTGGAGCGGCTCGAACGACTGCAATGTCGATTGACGAGCCTATCTACGCGTCATGCGAGCCTGGAAGACGTGTTCGTCAAGCTGGCAGGCCGGCACCTTGAGGACTTGCAGGCTGCGGAATGATGAAAACGATCGCCAAACCGACGACCCCACGCCGCTACTGGCCGCTGGGACAAATCGTAGTATCGCGGCTGCGCGAGTTCTCGCGCGAACCCGAAGCGCTGTTTTGGGTGTACGGGTTTCCGATCCTGATGACCATCGGACTGGGAATCGCGTTTCGCAATCAGGGAGTGGAGCAAATAGCCGTCGACGTCCAAGCGGGGCCGAAGGCCCAGGCCGTGGTCGAGGCACTGTCGTCGGCTTCGGCCGGCGGGAAGTTCGTCGTGCGAGTTGTGTCCGTGGATGAGGGGCGGGTGCGAATGCGGCAAGCGAAGACAGCGCTGGTCGTGGCTACCGATGCCTCTCCGTTGACGGCAGAGGGCCGAGGTGAGGGTGGTGAACGAAAAGCTGCTGCTCCCCCTCACCCTCTCCCACGAGGGGAGAGGGAAGAGACGAGGGAAATGGCGTATGAATACGTATTCGATCCGTCGCGGCCCGACAGCGTACTGGCGCGTAACGCCGTCGATGACGTGCTGCAGCGCGCCGCCGGTCGACAAGACGTGGTCGAGGTCACAGAGCAGCAGTTCGACGAACCGGGCGGACGGTATATCGACTTCCTGGTGCCGGGGCTGCTGGGCGCAAGCCTGATGGGTGGCGGCCTGTGGGGAGTCGGATTTGTCACGGTCGACATGCGGATCCGCAAGCTGCTCAAACGCTTCGTGGCAACTCCGATGCGTAAGAGTGATTTTCTGGGTGGCATCATGATCAGCCGCCTGATGTTCATGGTGCCTGAGGTGCTGGTGCTGCTGTTGTTCGCGCGGCTGGCCTTTGGAGTCGTGATTTACGGCAGCTTGTTGAGCGTGCTGGTGCTGGTGTTTTTGGGCGCATGGACGTTTGCCGGATTGGGGCTGCTGGTCGCCAGTCGCGCCAAGACAATCGAGGCCGTATCGGGCTTGATGAACCTCATCATGCTGCCGATGTGGCTCCTGTCGGGCATCTTTTTTTCGTCCGACCGGTTTCCAGAGGCCGCGCAACCCTTCATCAGGGCGTTGCCATTGACCGCGCTAAACGATGCGCTGCGGGCCGTTATGCAAGAGGGCGCGACGCTCGGCTCGCAACTGCCCGAGATCGCATGGCTGGTAGGCTGGGGTGCCGCGACCTTTTTCCTGGCCCTGCGCTGGTTTCGTTGGATGTGAGGCCGCAGAACTGATGTCGGGTGCCATGCTCATGCTTCGTGAGCATGTTTGCGGTGTTCACGCACGCCATCAGCATGCCCGCGAAGCGCGGGCATGGCACCCATTCCTTCGTCATCGTGCTGACCACCGGCGAAACGCACGAGCTGCCGAGCCAACATGTCGATCGCGTGTTTGCGGCGCAAATGCGTCAACGCGTACTGCCGCGCGGTGTCGGCAATCTGTCGGGCCTCGGCCGGATGCTTGTCGGCCCAGTCGAGCAGCGACCCCAGATCGCTAAGATCTTCGCGCACGGGAATGTAGTGACGCATTGGCACCAGGTCGGCGTAAAAGAATTCCTTCCAACGGCGCGCTTGCAGAAACAGGGGCCTGCCCGAAAACAACAGCAACTTCACGCGCCCCGAGTAACCGCGCCCTTGGAGGTCGATCAGAAACCGGAAATGGCAGTGTTCGGCTAGCGTCGCGTACTGATTGTTCACGGTTTGCATGCGTCCCGCGACCGTCGGTTGGCCCGAGTGAATCCAATTGATGCCCACGGCGTGAATACGCGGGTCGGTTGCCGCGAATTCGAGAAATCGCGCCCGCGTCGGATGGGTCGCGGCGTTGCCGATCCAGAACATTCGCGGGTCGACCGGCTCACGTTGGCCCGCGGCCAGGATGGATTCGACGGTCGTCTCGTAGTCGTCGATGCCCACCTGCGGCCAGTTCCAGAACATGAAGTCCGGAATCGCGACCGTGTTGGTCTGCTGGTCGTCAGCGCAATAGGCGAAGTGTCCGGTAGCCGGCGGCCGGCGTACAAAGTCGTCGGTAAAGATCGGCAAGCGAAACGACTGGGCCAGTTCGGACTTCACGCGTGCAATCGCTTCGACCAGCAGGTGCACGGTTGCGGCGTTGCGAGTCTCGTAGCCTCCGCGATCGACGATTTCATAGTGCTGTCGCCGATGCGTAAAGCGGAGGATTAGGTTCGCCTGGCGAGCGGCCAGTGGAGTCCACATGATCTTTAGCCCACGTTGTGTCGTGTGAATCCGCGGCTGCCGAACCAGCGCGCCCAGAGACCGTTTTTGGCCGGCGACTGGCGAATTTCGGGCAGCTTGATCGTGCCGCGCACCAGGCGGCGATGCAGTTTGCGTTCGAATCCGCCGTGGCGAGCGGTGAGACGTGCAAAGTCCTCCGCCGGGCTCAGCCCGAGCGTCGCCAGACGCTCATAGTGCTCGCCGCGAAACAGCCGTCCGGTGTGCTCGACCCCCACGGCGTCGATGATGGCGATCTGGTGCTGCTCGAAGAATCGAGTCCAAAGCCAATCCAGCCCCCAGCCCGAGCGGCTTTCGACAAAGGTCGGTGTCACGCGTGCCAGTGACCGTCGAGTAAACAGCGGGCACATGATTTCGACCAACGGAGAGTAGCGCAGAATGACCCCCTCGCGCTGACGGAACAATTCATAGGAAACTTCTCCGCCGCAGATCGCCGGCTGCGCCAGTTGCAGACCATAGTGCTCGAACAGCTCGAAGAGCCGATTGATCGACACGGTATCGGCCCGTACGTCCTGGTCGGGCAGCCAGATGTTCTCGTATCGATCGACGAGTTGCCGATGCTCCTCGAGCGCCCAATGCAGCAGCTCCCACTTGAAACCCTTTCGTTGGACATAATGGTCCGCCTGCGTACGACCGAACCCATCGCACTGGCCGTAGTGGATCAGGAACACGTCAAACGTCCGGTCGGCCGGGTGGCTGAGCCACGACTCGTGCACCGAATCGTCGCCAATCGGGCTGATGATCAAGTTGCGTCTAACCTCGGTCATGGGAACCTGTCACCCTCGGCTTGGCTCAACGCGTGCTTGTACAGCGGTTACGCCGGTCTTCGGAGAAGCGACTCGTGCTCCCGCCTTATGCGCGCGCCGAACTCCTTGGCAGCCATCGACAGCGCCTGCGCGATGACCTGGTGCATATCGTAGTACTGATACGTCGCAAGCCGGCCGCCGAACAAGACTCCGCTGTGCTCGGCGTGCCGACGATAGCGGTCGTAAAGGGCGGTCTGGGCCGCGTCACGGATCGGATAATAGGGAATTCGCCCGCGCTCGTACGCCTGCGGATACTCGCGCGTGATCACGGTCCGCGGCGATCGCTGAAACTCAAAGTGCTTGTGCTCGGTAATTCGCGTATAGGGCACGCTGGCTTCGCTGTAGTTGACAATCGCGGCCCCTTGAAAGTCGCCCTCCAGCACTTCGGTTTCGAACCGCAGCGAGCGATATGCCAGCTCGCCAAATCGGTAGTCGAAGAACTCGTCGATCTTGCCGGTATACACGGTCTTCGAGGCGGCCGCTCGAAGTTGGCCGGCGTGCTCGAAGTAGTTCACCCCCAACTCGACGTTGATCAGCCGATGATCGAGCATGTTCTCGAACAGCCGCGTGTAGCCGCCAATAGGAATGCCTTGAAAGCGGTCCTCGAAGTACCGATCGTCCAGCGTCATGCGGATCGGCAGCCGGCGGATGATTGACGCGGGCAGCTCAGCCGGGTCGCGCCCCCATTGCTTGGCCGTGTAGCCGCGGACGAAGATTTCGTACAACTCCTGCCCCACTTGCGAGACGATCCAGTCGCGCAGGTTTGCCGGGTTTTCACATGGGACGCGCACCTGCCGCAGCTTATCTTCTGCCTCGCCTGGCGTGTTGACGCCCCAAAGTTGCGAGAGCGTCATCAGGTTAATCGGAAACGAAAACGTGCGCCCCTCATGTCGCACGCGGCCGTGATGGACGTAGTGATTGAAGGTTGCAAAGCGATTGACGAACCGCCAGATTTGCTCGTCGTCGGTGTGAAAGATGTGCGGGCCGTAGCGATGGACTTCGATGCCCTCAACCGTCTCGCTGTAGCAGTTGCCGGCCACGTGATCGCGCAGATCAACCACCAGAACGCGCCGCCCGGCATCGGCCGCCGCGCGCGCAAAAACGGCGCCAAACATGCCGCAACCCACGACCAGATAGTCGTACGATGCCATCCGTCGGCCCCATGGTCCTTCCTGGACGTTTCGGCCCGCTTGAATCTGGTGTGGCGTGCCAGCAACAGATGGTATCCGGTTTCGCCAAACGGCAGAATCCGAGATCCGCCGAAACGCAAGCAGGGAGTGATTGCGAGACGGTGCTGGCACACGCCCGACGTTACAGGTTCGCTCGGTCCGACTTGAACAGGTACAGCAAATACCCCAGCGCCGGCAGCAAGAGGACGGCTCCCAGCGCTGTCGTGGCCAGCAACAGCCACAAGACGTTGTCCGGGGCCTTCGCGGCTTCGACGGTGATCGACGGCGGTACCAACAGTGGATACTGGGCAAAACCCCAGCCCCAAATCACGCTCGTGACGGCGGTCACCGCGCAAACGGCGGCCGCGTAGTAGCGCTCGAGGGCCAACGCGTACAGCGACAGAAATCCGGCCGCGACCGACCCGCCCACCAGAGGCCACGAGCGCTGACTAAAGCCTTCCCACAAGAAAGTATCGGTCGCCATGTAGGCCACTCCGGAAAGGGCCAGCACGCCCATCCAGATGCCGGACGCAATCGCACGTTGACGCCAAAGCTGCACCAGGTCGGGCTC
>CAZUPX010001060.1:0-1672 GCA_964622155.1 uncultured Planctomycetaceae bacterium
CCGGCCCGCAGCCACCCCATCCGTACAGCTTCATGCACGGCCCAATACGCCGCCGCCAGCGTATGGCCGGCATGCTGCAATCGTTTCGCCAGGTCCGAAGCAAACAGTTCAATCGCGCCATCGTGGCCCGGATGGACGTTCGCCATAATGCTCGGGATTTCCCGCGTAGCCAATTCGATGAAATCCATTGGGGGCTTGGGAAGCGTCGGCGTGGTGTCGATTCCCGCTTGCTTAACCGCCGCCCCTTCATCGACAAACGCGAACGGATCATCCAGCCGCCGGGCCTTGGCAATTTCCTTCACCGCCCGCCAACCCACTTCCGCCACCGAATTCAGGGGCGGAAAGAAATCCAGATTGGCCACCCAGGTCCGGCCGTCGGGCGACTGCAGCGCCTCCCGAATCCCCTTGGCGATGCGGGCTGCTTCCAACAACGGTTCGGCCACGAGCGCGAAGCCGTCGGGCGGACTCTGCATCGCGTCGCGCAGCTCCGATAGCGCTTCGCAGAATTCGTTGAAAGTCGGCGAGTGGCGATTCCAGCCGGCAACGTCGATTTGTCCGCTCTGCTGCTGGTGGTCTTCGTGGAATGCCCGGCCGAGTTTGCCGGCCAATGAGAAGACCTTGCTGGCCCGGTCCAATAGACCGGCCAGCGGCGATGAGTGCGCCATAATTTCTCACCCTGTGGCGTCGGGCGAATACCGACAGGGACCGCCCCAGGGTAAGAGAAGGCGACTCCCTGTCGGATCGCGCAAGCCAAAGCCGGTTTGCAACCCGGCGCAGCCCTACCGACGATGCATGCATTTTAGCATTTCCGTGCCATTGGGCGCAGTCGGTTCTGCCTGATCGCATCATTGCGCTGCGCGGCGAGCAGTTGCTGGAGTGCGGTGCAGATTGGTCGCGTCCATGCCAATGTCTTGCGCGACTCGGCTCGACACAACGGTTGCCGATCTCAAAGTGGCTCGGGGCTGGGCCGCCCGAACAGGTCCGGCGGGTCTTCGGCAGGTTGCTCGGCTGCTTGTTGTCTCGACTGTACCGCCGACCGTTACATCGAGTTTGATCGGCAAGGCTAACCCGCGAACGGTCGCCAAGCACTTGATGGCCGCCAGATATCGGCGCTGCGCTCGGTCCTGTTGGCGTTGCAGATACTGACCGTAGTCGAGCGTGACACCGCCGGCTTGGCCGTATTGACAATCGGCGTGATAGGCATGGAGCCAGCACAACACAACTCGCTCGACCAGGAGTCGTTCCAATGGTTGCGGGCTTGGGCCAGCCAGCTCGCGGCGCATTAGTTCCATCTTCCGGTAGAGTGCCTCGCGCAACCCAATGTTGGTGCCGACGATTGCACGCACAAGCGCTCGTTCTGCGGTTCGGGCAAGGTCACCGCCCAAAGGTTGGACAAGTTCTGGCGCTTTGTCGAGTAAATCACGAATTTCCGGCGCTGCCGATTCATCACCCCCGTCCGCGCGTGCCAAAAGCTTTTCGAGTCCTGCCCGATCGAAACAAAAAGGCTTGGTCTGAGTCTGTTCATGTGGCACGGCGTTTTCTCCATTCGCTTCGGTGATGTTGTCGGTAGCCGGCGACTACCAGCGCCGCACGGGCTAGTAGCTCGATCTTGTGGCAGGCAGCCTCGACGTGGGCATCCAGGGCAGCGACCCCGGCCTCTCGTTGGTGTCGG
>CAZUPX010001061.1:0-9127 GCA_964622155.1 uncultured Planctomycetaceae bacterium
TGGCATTTCGGGATTTGTCTACGTGGACAGCAATGACAGCGCAACGAGGGACTCAGGAGACGTCGGCCTGGAAGGCGTGCTGGTCACTCTCCACGGCACCGACAATCAGAACGCCAGCATTCCCACGCGAACCACCCTGACCCTGAGCGACGGATCTTATTCGTTTAGCGACCTGGTCGCGGGAACCTATGAGGTCATCGAATCGCAGCCTGGCAATTTCGGCGAGGGCACAACCACGGCCGGAAATCTTGGCGGTAGTGTGTCGGGCAACACGATTTCCGCCATCGTCATCGCTGGTGACAGCAATGGAACCAATTACAACTTCGGCGACACGCTTCCCGTGGAGCTTGTATCGGTCAATTTCTTCCTGGCGTCGACACCCCCGACCTCTCAGCTATATAGCAACCTCGTTGCCTCGGCCCGCACCGTCGGACCGGTGGTCACGTCGTTTACCAGGATGGATGGCAATCCGACTTCCACGGCGTCGACAGCCCGTTTCCAGGTCGTTTTCAACTTTGATGTGACCGGAGTTGACACGGGCGACTTCATCGCCCTGCCGGGCGCCGGAACCAGCGGTGGATCAATCGTGGGGGTCACCGGCATCGGAAGCACGTACATCGTCACCGCCAATACGGGTAGCACAGCCGGCAACCTCCAGGTGGGGTTATTCGACGACGACTCGATCCAAGACGGCTCCGGAACCTCGCTGGGCAATGTCGGTGCCGGCACCGGAGACTTCTTCAGCGAGATCTACACGGTCAACCAGCCGGCGACTTTGGCCAGCACGCTGGTGGACGAGGCGCTGTCCGACGACGAAGATCTGGGCGATCTGAATCAGTAGACAGTACACTGTAGACAGTAGACAGGGGATGGAGTCAGAAGCCCGAGAGACGGGGGACAGCTCTAAGAGCCCCTGGTTGCGATCGCCGCTGAGTCGACTTGCAACCGCACCGGCTTCAACCGGCTATTTCCCTTCCTGTCTCCCCACTACCGTCTACTGTCTACCCTCTCTCACCAGCACCATTCGCCGCCGATGCTCAACCCCTGAACCCACAAGTCGGTCTCGCGGAACGGGAACAGTGGTCCGGGCGTGCCGACCAACGGTTGGCCAGAAGCTTGTGAAGTATTGACAAATGTGTCGATCTGCGAGCCGGGCCGTGCCACTCGGCTCCAGTAGATCAGGTCGTAGCCGATCGTGAACTTCAGGCGGGGAGTCCAGTTGTATCCCACTTTGAGTTCGACTTCGGGCACCACGCTGAACGCCGTGCGCTTGTAGTTGCCGATATTAGTCGGCATGGCCAGCAAGCCGCCGGGGCTGGTTGTCGACTGGTCGTTTTGGGTCGCCGTGCTCTGGCCGTCGATGACAACCCGCTCCCAGGTGCCGCCGATCCCCAACCGGCCGCTTGTAACCAGGCTCCAGCAGGTTCCGCAATTTGTAGCCATGACGCCTATCATGGCGCCGTTAAAGTTGTTTGTCGCCGTGAACGAATCGTTCGAGGCGAACGTAGTGCCGAGCAACGGCGATTGGGGGTCGGTCACTTCCAGCGAACTGTCGATTGAAAGGTTTTCCCTCAGCCGCAAATAGCGATACCCGTAAACAAAGTCGACACTGTGGTTGTAACTGCAGTTGTTGCTGCAGATCACGTTGGTCGCGGCACGAATTGCGGCACCCACGAAGTTGCTCGTTTCGGCAATCTGCACGTTGCCGCTCAATTGCCCGGGAAAGGCCAGCACGTTGGAGTCCTGCGCTCCAGTGCCAAGATTGAAAAACGGGCGAGCCAGGATTGGGTCGCCAGTTGAGGATTGACTATAGTTCGCGCTGCTTTGGGCCAGGCCGAACCACTCCGCTTCGACTCGGTTGCACGCGTCGGCCCACCAGCCTAGCACGAACCGTCCACCTGAGCGGCCGCCACCGTTGACCCGGGTTCCTCCAAACAACACCGACGTGTCGGGTTGCCCGAGAACACCGGCTTGTGCCCGCGGAGTGCCCTGCGGGCTGGTAGTAACCAATGGTGGCAGGCTGTCGCCCTTGATCCACCACAACAGATACTCGCCACGAACGTAGATTGGCCCTGAGCTGCACCAACTGTAGTCGTCGCAATCGTCGCAGCAGTCGTCGTATCCATCGCCGTCGTAAAAGCCACTCGATGGACCGTCGTCGTACGGGCCATCCATATAGCGCGGGTCACCGTAACGACCAGTCTCGTAGCGACCCTCGTACGAGCCCTCGCTCGTGGGACCACCATCGCGGTATGCGTCCGGACCCTCGGGGGGCCCGTCGTATGAATAGCTCGAAGGCCGCTGGATTTCTTCGGCCTGGCGATTGTGAGCTCGCCGTGCAGCAAGGCGATCGTAGCCATCGCGATAGCTGCCGCGTCGTGCCGCGCCCGGCCCATACTGTTCGTACCGCGAGCCATCGTCGGCAGATCGGTAGTCATAGCGGTCTCCACGGTATCCCTCATCGTCTGACGAGCGGCGCAGAGACGCGTCGGGCGGCGGTGCCGCGCGCACAACATTGGCCTGTAACCCAAGCGTGGCGCCCAGCACAGCCAACATCACGCAGACTCGGCTCATCTTCGGACGTACCATTGGGTTGGCTCTCAATTTCGGATCGATGGCGCAAAGCGCGAATCCATCGGCCACAGTGTGACCATATTATTCGGCGTCAAACCCGGCACAGTTTTAACAATTTCCGCAACCGGAAATGTTTCGCTGATCGGCTACTCAGCGTACATTCCCTAGACAAGCACGATGCGGCGACTCACGGGGGTTGCTGGCACAAGCATGCGAGCGGAGATCGTGTCCATGCGGCGGCTCAAGAGTGGCCGCCAGCGTGCTCGCGGGAAGGGCTGCAACGACAGTGAATCGATGAGCAGTGCGAGCCATAAAAGTAATACATCGCGCACACCACTGCTCGATTGGAATGCAACTTGAGTCTGTCATGAGTGTACCGCGCGGAAGCTCGACGTAAGGACCGGGAATCGGCTACGATTAACGGCCCAATATGTCGAGCGGCCTGTCCAAACCCCACTGTTCCTGAGCCAATGTCCGCCAGCTCCTCCGAAACACCGACCACCGCGAACGGTACAAGCTCCCCAGCGGGGCAGATCGGCCTGGTGGCCGCAGTGTCGATCGGGATTGGCGGCATGGTGGGGGCGGGGATCTTTTCCATCCTGGGCGTCGTGGCTGAGGCAGCGGGCAATGCCATGTGGATGGCGTTTGCCATCGGCGGCCTCGTGGCTCTGTTGTCGACCTACTCATACGCGCGGCTAGGTGCGACGTTTCCCTCGGCCGGCGGCGCCGTCCACTTTCTGGTCAAAGCATTTGGCGACGGAGTTCTTTCCGGCGGACTGAACCTGTTTATGTGGACTGGCTACATCATCTCGCTGGCCCTGTATGCCACGGCCTTTGGCAGCTACGCGGCGACGTTCTTCACAACGACGGCCTCGCCGATTCTCGTCAAATCATTCGCCGTTGGCTCGGTGCTCGCGCTGGCACTAGTCAACACGTTGGGCGCGAGGATGATGGGCCGATCGGAAACACTTATCGTGGCCGTGAAGGTCGCAATTCTCGCGCTGTTTGCGGCTGTTGGCTTGTGGTTTATCAAACCGGCGAACTTGTCAACCGAATTATGGCCGCCAACGCAATCGGTGTTGTTTGGCGCAGGCGTGTTGTTTATCGGCTATGAAGGCTTCGGGCTCGTGACCAATGCGGCCGGCGACATGACCAATCCGCGCCGCATGCTGCCCCATGCGCTGTACACGAGCGTGATCTTCGTGATTATCATTTATCTCGCTGTCGCGATCACCGTGAGCGGCAACTTGTCGAGCGCTGAAATCGAATCGGCCCGTGACTACGCGCTGGCCGAATCGGCCCGGCCATTTTTGGGGGAGTTGGGCTTTCGGCTGATTGCAATTGCCGCCCTGTTTTCGACGGCCTCTGCGATCAACGCCACGCTGTTCGGCTCGGCTAACGTGTGCTACATGATCGCACGCGACGGCCAGCTTCCGGCGGCGCTTTCGCGCACCGAGTGGAAGCAGGCTACGGGTGGCCTGTTGTTGACCGTAGCGCTGGTCGTGGCGGTCACGTTGGCTTTCGACTTGTCGGGAATTGCGATGATGGGGAGTGCCGCGTTCCTGCTGGTTTACGCCGCCGTCAACGCCGGCCATTTGCGGCTGCTCAAGCAAACCGGCGCCAACGCGGTCATCGTGTGGCTTTCACTGATAACATGCCTGACGATGTTTGCCATTCTCGGTCAGTACACTTACGAAAAGCAGCCCGCCGCTATCGCCGCGTTGGTAATCATTGCATTCGCCAGCTTCGCTGCCGAATGGGTATATCGAATCATCACGGGGCGGACGATCAAAGAAACGTCTGAGGGATCAAGCCCTTCAATCCACAGCCAATAATGACGTACCACCTGCGTCCAGCAAGGCTCGACGACTGTGCGGCGCTCGAAGCATTGATCGCGCTGTCGGCGCGCTCGTTGTGCGCGCCCGATTACACGCCGGAACAAATTGAAGGGGCGCTGCGCGGCGCATTCGGGCTCGACACCGAGTTGGTCCGGGACGGGACATACTTTGTGGTCGACCACGATGGCCGCGTCGTGGCGTGCGGCGGCTGGAGTCGTCGCGCCACTCTGTTTGGAAGCGACGCGCGCGGCGGCCGCGACTCCAGCCTGCTCGATCCGCGAACCCAGCCGGCCAAGGTGCGGGCCTTTTTCGTCCATCCCGACCACGCGCGTAAAGGATTGGGACGCATTCTGCTGGATCGCTGCGTCACCGAGGCGAGGTCGCACAGATTTCGCCAGGTCGACTTGATGGCGACGTTGACCGGTCAAAAACTGTACGCCAAGTGCGGATTCATCGCGGATGCGAGCGAACAGTATGAAGTCTCGCCGGGCGTGACGATCGAGTTCGTGCCAATGCGATTGTGCCTAAACCCCGACTAACTTCCGGAGGTCCGCAATCGCAGATAGAGCGTCCAGAAAGTGCCGTTTGTCCGTCTACCCAAGGTGGCAATGGTAGGCAAGCACAGGGCGACGATCAGCGCGAGCATGACCGCGTACTCGACGGCGGTCGGGCCGCCTTCGCAACGGACGAATGTCCGGACAGATTTGATGAGCCATTTCATGACAGTAGTGCGGTAACCGGACGGTGCAGCAAATGAGGAACTACCACTACGCCCGAGAAAAGCCGGCCGCCGTTGGCAAACGAACACACATTGCTGCACTATTGAAACGTAGCGTGCAGATCGTGAAGACGTGAGGTCGCCAGCGAAACAAAGTCGCGCAAACGTGCGAGTCCATCTGCCGGCAAATTCGTCACAACCTATGCATGCCGAACGCGGTACCGGATTCAGGCGACCGAACCCGATTGAACTCACGGCTCAACCATGACTTGGGCTAGCTGGCCGCGGTGATCCGGCTCGGCATCCTCGCGGAGCATGCCAAAGCGGCTTGCCTGCCAGATGCGTTTGCTGGGCAGTTCCATGGCCGTCAACCAGCCATGTCGCCAACATGCCGTGTCAATGCATGCGGCGAAGCCCAGGTCGAGCACTTCTGAGTTGGGCTGCTCGGTATGCCCAACAATCACGACCTTGCCCGAACAGTGCGGGCGCATGTCAACGGGATCAAACAGCGCCCAGCGCAACTGGTGCTCCGGCTGTTGGTCCATCGGCAGGTCCGGCAGGTAGTTAGCGTGGGTAAAAATAAAGTCGTCGGTTTCGAGGTACGGCTGGCCCTCGCCGAGCAGCGCCCAATGCTCGAGCGGAACTTCGTTCAGGCGCCCTCCATAGCGATAGGAATTCAGCGTGGCGAAGCCACCGCACACTTCCCAATAGCGGAGCGCCTCCTCACTTCCTCGAGCCGCGTACATCATTTCCTCATGGTTGCCCTGGATAAGCGTGCATTGGCAGCGACCCGCCAACCCCATCAATCGGTCGAGGACCTCGCGGCTGTCACGTCCCTGATCGATCAAGTCACCCAGAAACACCAGTCGATCCGCGGGCGCTGGGGCGATCGCCTCCAGCAGCGTGTCTAGCGCGTGGACACAGCCGTGTACGTCTCCGATCGCGATAAGACGACCTGAGTCGGCAGGCATGTTTGCAACACGAGACATTAGTTGGGAGCCTGGGAAGCGGTTACCACAATAACTTATGTGGATTCGGAGTTGAACAACCCAGCACGGAAATCAATGACTCTTGCCGACGGCATGGTTCGATCCACGAAGAAGCACTACGCCGCCACGATTGCTGGTGACTAGAACCGGAAGTCAGCTCATCGCAGCCTGGGAACAAACGGCTTGCCGACCGACGCGGAGCAAGTCGGCACCATCGCGATTTCAACTCAAGCGAAGCGCCGTCCCCAGTGGCCCGTCTTCGTGCTGATACGCATCCAAGGCCACTCGCCAGAATTTGCTTGCCTGCTTGAAAACTGCGAGAGCCGGGAGTCGAACCCGGACCCCTTGCGGGACTGGATCCTAAGTCCAGCGCGTCTGCCAATTCCGCCACTCTCGCTTGTTCTTAACCCGAAACAGTGTGCGTGCAGTTCGAGGGGGCGTCAATAGGGGCGTTTGTCACCCGCGCGGCTCCGGTACGCCTTTGGAGGCTCTCGGGATCAGATATGCAAAGCGTTTACTAATAGACGTGCTTCGCGGTTCTCATTGCGCACTGGCGTGCATTGTTCGTCGACTGAACTGTTCCGCGTTGGCAATCCGACACGACGGGACAACTGGCCGACGGGGCGTGGACGACAAATTCCAAGTTCAGCGATATGAGGTCTTGTCGATAGCGACTAAGGCGTGCAAGGGCTGAGAGTCCCTTGGATGCCCAGTCCAAGTCCGTTCGACGATATCGGCGTCGTCGAACGGACTTTCTTTTGCGCCCCTGGCTATGAGTCAGCCGGGTTTGCTAGCAGAAGCGATAACGTCTCTCGTCCACGGGCGCCCTAACGCGTAGCCTGGTGGACACTTTAGGGCCCTGCCATCTCGAACTCCGTGCCGCTCTCTCGACGCGGCCAACTGTCCGGGCGAGGTAGAGGTAAAGCCCTTTCAACGTTGCGCTTTCGTGTCGAATTCGACTTGAACAGAGTCGCCTCACGCGTTGTCGACATTGGAGCCTCGACAAAGCTTGCCGGATTTGCCCGGCGTGACTTCGTTTTGGGTTGTGCCGGCTGACAGGAAAGCAGTGCTAGTGGCAGACTGAAGCGCTTTGGCAGTTCCGAAGGGGCCACCCGCTCGTTACTTCCGCGCGGTCACCAGGGCGTCAAGCAGTTCGTCGTCCAACTCCGCGGCCGGAGCAATTCCGATGAACTTGCCCCCGCTGATGTACAATCCCTCGCCGCATGGCTCGCACCGCTCGATTCGTACACGCATTTTGCACTTCTTATCTGTCGCAATTGGAATTGTTACGTCGACTTCGCGCAGTGGTAGTTCCATGTTGTGCAGCAAACCGATGCTCACAGCGCAGATGTCACGACTGAACCCCGAGTAGCAACGATCATCCACCTCGATCGAAACAAGGCGAAAGAATGGGAGGCGCATTCCCGATCGAGGGTCCTTCTGAGTCTCCGCCTCCGCCTGGATCAGTAGTTGAACGATCGTCTCTTCCGGCGGCGTGCTCTCTATTGCCTCGGCTGGCATTGGGTTTTCCCCGCGTATTTCGGATCGGTCGACGTGGCCGAATTCAGCGAAAATGTAGCTTACGGCGGACGACCGGACATTTTCTCCAAGACGTGGTGGACCAGGACGACGGCGTATACAGCTTGTCCTGTAAATTCGCTAAGGCCGATCCAGAAGGCAACCAGCAATTCCGAATGCCGAGTCGTTCGCGCCCCATCGCTGCGGTGACGTCATCTTGTAGTTGCTTCATTGCGGCTGACCGCGTTCAGATCTGCTTGCGGTCGATTTTCTCGCCGGGGGGATTCCTTGCCGTGATTATCAATTGTGCGGAATTATCTCTTCAGACCGAATCCGCCCGAAAAACGACCTGCGCGGTCGAACCGATCGGGCTTTTTAGGGGAGACAGGAGTGATCGGTGAACTATGTTTTCACTAAGAGTCTGATACATCGCAATTCACCTCGTGGAATTCTCAAATGTCGCCTTCATTCCCCCGCCAACGCGGGGCAGAGCAGGGACGGTCCACTCTTCGCGTGACGCAAAAGCTCACCTTCGAGGGTCTTGAGGACCGTCGGATGTTGGCCAACAGTGCGCCAGCCGGGGCCAATATAACGATCACCACGCTGGAAGACGTGGCCTATACGTTCACGGCGGCTGACTTCGGCTTTACGGATCCCAAGGACTCGCCAGCCAACAACCTGCTGGCTGTGCAGATCACTACGCTGCCCAAGAGGGGCACGTTGATCGATAACGGCGTGGCCGTGACCACCAATCAGTTCATTCCCGTGGCTGATATCATGGCCGGCCTGCTCAAGTTCACGCCGGCCGCCAACACCAACGGAACAAACTACGCCAGCCTCAGATTCAAAGTGCAGGACGATGGCGGCACAGCGGGCGGCGGTGTCAATCTCGATCGGAGCCCCAACAGAATCACCTTCAACGTCACTGCCGTCAACGACGCTCCTTCGGGCGTCAACAGGACGGTGACCACGCTGGAAGACACGGCCTATACGTTCACCGCGGCCAACTTCGGCTTCAGCGACACCACCGACTCACCCGCCAACAGTCTTTTGGCGGTCCGGATCAGCACGTTGCCCACGGCCGGTACGCTCACCAATAACGGCGCGGCCGTGACGGCCGGACAGTCCATCACCCTGGCCAACATCACGGCCGGCCTGCTCAGGTTCACGCCGGCCGCCAACGGCAACGGATTGAGCTATGCCAGCTTCACGTTCCAAGTGCAGGACAACGGTGGCACCGCCAATGGCGGTGTCAATCTCGATCCGACTCCCAATACGATCACGGTCAACGTCACCGCGGTCAACGACGCTCCCTCAGGCGCCAACAGCACGGTGACCACGTTGGAAGGCACGGCCTATACGTTCACGGCGGCCGACTTCGGCTTCAGCGACACCAGCGACACGCCGGCCGACAGTCTCCTGGCGGTCCGGATCAGCGCGCTGCCCACGGCCGGCACGCTCACCAATAACGGCGTCGCCGTGACGGCCGG
>CAZUPX010001062.1:0-2646 GCA_964622155.1 uncultured Planctomycetaceae bacterium
TGCCCTGGAATCCGCTCCCATCGCGCAGATCTTCTAGCTTGCAGCCTTCTTCTTTATGCCCATTATTTTTAAAACTGGATCAGAAGGGCACCAGTTTGTTCGGCTCTCTTGGAGCTTCATAACTCCAATGAAAGCCAGGAGCCCTAAACCAATGGGCTGGCTAACCCAATAGGCAACCGCAGTCAGGACGAGGATCAGGATCCCTTGAACCAGCGATCTGTAATTCTCGACGTACATGGCAATTTTCTCCAGCGGCATCTGTTGAGACAAATACTACGCCCAAGCCTGAGTTTACGATTGCGCGCAAGCTGAAATCAATACTGATCGCCAGGTTGGATTGACGAGGCGATGGCTAGCGCGATTTCAGCCGATCCGGCCGACCAGCGCGCCCGTTTCATCAAACGGTTGACGCCGGCTGCGAGAAGCGTCATTTATCGGTCGTCTTTCGAGACACCCAAGAAGCGGTTGAGTTTTTGAAACACCGAGCAACGCCACGGCGGAGGGGATAAACCTCCGATCGAGATGCAAGGTGCCGATAAGACAGTCGGCGGCCGGCAAGATCTCGGGCAAGTCGCAACTTGATCCCAACCAGATTGAGCAGTTTTTGCGGAAGCCAGTGCTGCGGCAGAGTTGTCAGGGCTACGGCAGGGTGCCGGGCGTCGTATCGGCCGGCACTTCCACCAGAGTGCCCGTGAGGCTCAGCTTTTTGGGTGCCTTGATGGTAGCCCCGCTGACCAAGAGGTTTGTGCCTTTAATGGCGATTTCGCCTTTGGTGCTTCCGGTCAAAATGCCAACACTTGCGCTGATTAGGTGCACGTCCCCCGCTTGCGAATTGATGTCAATTCTCTGGAACGCCCGGACGGTGGCGCCCGAGAGATTAATGGTCCCGCCGGCGTCGATTTCTACCCGGCCTTTGGAGCCGGTGGCGCGAAGCGTGGCCAGGCTGGCGAGTATTTCGTCAACCGCTTCCAAGTCGATCTTCTCGGTGGCCATTACGTTGGCGCCATTCAGATCGATGAAGTGACCGGCTTGCATCTCCACTTCGCCGTTGGTCCCCAGCGCTCGGATCGTTGAGTTGAAGGCGATGATCGCCGTGTCCGCCTGGATTGCGATCTTGCGGGCGCCGACCACCTCTGCGCCACTCACATTGACGGCCGCGCCCGCCTTCAGTTTGACCTCGCCTTTGTCGCTCGTCGTCTGGAGCGCTGCGGTTGGTCCGCTGGCAGAGATCTCGCCAAACACTGACACTGCTTCCAGGTCGATCTTCTCGGTGGCCGATACGTTGGCGCCGTTCAGATCGATGAAGTGACCGGCTTGCATCTCCACTTCGCCGTTGGTCCCCAGCGCTCGGATCGTGGAGTTGTGGGCGATGATCGGCGCTCCAGCCCTGATTTCGATGACTTTGCCGGAAGTGACGAGGGAATTCGTGAGGACGATGGTGCCGTCGGCGTCCAGATGCACCTGGCCGCCCGCCGCGAGCGTATCGGCATCCGCGATGATATCGAATTTCGCGTCAATCTCGATGTCATCGGTGGCCGTGATCGTGGGATCGTCCAGCACGATACTATCCGCGCGGGAGGTCAGTTTGACGTCGTTGCCGGCCGTCAGATTTGTGTTCACGATTAGGCGGCCGTCGGCTTTGTAATTTACGTCTGTAATGCCGACGACGATGGCGGCCCCGTCGATGCTCAATCCCGCTCCCGGAATGGCGACCAGGTAGCTGGGCCCTTCCGGCACGGCGGTGTCAAACAGCCCGTCGTTCAACTCTCCGTTGTTCAGCAGTACATCGCCAGCGTTGAAGACAAAGTCGTTGTTCGCATCGACAAAGGGAAACCCAGGGCCTCCTATCGGCGGCGCCAACGCCAGCGAGAATTCAGAGGTTCCTTCGGGCCCCGTGGCGGTGGCCGTGAGACGCTCGGATGCGAGCGAAGCCCCTAACGAATTGACGTCGAAGCTCGCGTTGCCGGCGACATCGGTGGTGACGGTGGTCGAGCCCAAGTATCGCTGCCCTTCGCCGTGCCCGAAAGGATCTGCCGCGTAGAAATCAATGTCAAACGTCGTGTCGGGAGTGCTCGCCAAGGTGCCGACAATGTGCGTCGTAGGCCCGCGGTCGGCGGCTGTCAGTACCGGAAAGTTCTGCAGCCCGTTGGGTCCGCTATCGGCGTCGCCCACGTCATTGAAGGTGACGCCCAGACCACCAATAAGGTCGATCCCCAGTCGCATGTTGGAGTAGATCGAATTGCCCCGAATCGTATTGGCCAAACTTGCGTTGCCGAAGTCGCCGCTGATTGCGACGCCGGAACTGCCATTGAAGGCAATTACGTTTCCTTGGCCGCTCGCTGTGGAACCAATCGCATTGCCGGTCGCGCCGTTAATGCTGGCCCCAAGGTGTATGCCATCTTCTCCGTTGCCTGCGGCGGTAACGCCATCCGGCAGCACGCCAATGAAGTTGCCCTGAATCTGAATACCATCCGCAGAGTCTATCGAGATCCCGTAGTGAAGGTTCCCCGAGATGACATTCCTCGCACCAGCCACTGCGCCGCCAATCAGGGTGTTTGCCGCATCCGCAAACACATGAATGCCGTAGAAGTTCGGAACGGCCGTCGTGCCGTCGGCGCTCAGGCCAATGTAGTTGCCTTCGACGAC
>CAZUPX010001063.1:0-1698 GCA_964622155.1 uncultured Planctomycetaceae bacterium
CGCTGCGATTCCGCGATGAGCGCGCCTCGAACAATTCCTCCGGTGATGGCGGCGTCCGCAATCGAAAGGGAGAATCTTTATTCGGCTGACACGAGCGTGAGCGCCACTCGCTTCGACT
This sequence comes from uncultured Planctomycetaceae bacterium, assembly GCA_964622155.1. Classification (GTDB taxonomy): domain Bacteria; phylum Planctomycetota; class Planctomycetia; order Pirellulales; family PALSA-1355; genus CAZUPX01. The sequence goes on from CAZUPX010001063.1 coordinate 119, forward strand.
GACGAAGCAAAGGTACTTGAGGAAGCGTCGCCGACAGCGTCGCCGTCCTCATCACGTTGTCGAGGTTGTCGCCCTGTTCGGCAACACCCAGCGACGCGTTGGTTCTCGTGCGCGTATCTCTGGCAACTAGCCCGCTTGCAACAGCGCTCGCCTGCGGCGCGCGCTTGTGATATCCTCGTTGCTCTCACCCGTTAAAGAAGCCTCTGTCCATGTCCGACGCGCCTCGAAAAGCCTCGCTGCTGGTCATCTTCCTGACGGTCTTCATCGACCTGTTGGGCTTTGGCATGGTGCTGCCGCTGTTGCCGATTTACGCCAAAGACTTCGCGCTGCAACTGAATGTGGAAGAATCGCACTCGCGGATCGGACTGCTCATTGGCTTGTTGATGTCCAGTTTTTCGATCATGCAGTTCGTATTCGCGCCGCTTTGGGGGCGGCTGTCGGATCGAGTCGGTCGCCGGCCGGTGCTAATGGTCGGACTGGCCGCGTCGGTGGTGTTCTATTCGCTGTTTGGCATCGCCACGGTACTCAAGAGCTTGCCGCTGTTGTTTGCCTCGCGCATCGGGGCCGGCATCGCCGGCGCCACGATCTCCACGGCTCAAGCGTACATCGCCGACGCGACGAGCCTGGAGAACCGGGCCAAGGGGATGGCGCTGGTCGGTGCCGCCTTTGGACTCGGTTTTACGTTCGGGCCGCTGTTCGGTTTTCTTGCCGTTCCCAGTGGCAGCGGCGATCCTGGACCCGGACCGGGATATGCCGCGGCGGCACTTTCGGCCGTGGCCCTGGCACTGGCGTATTTCAAACTGCCCGAGAGCCTCAAGCCGGGCAATGAAGCGGCCCAGCGGCATTGGTTCGACATGGCCTCGCTGCGCGATGCGGTCGGCCGGCCGGCCATCGGCCTGCTGCTGATCACGATCTTCGTATGCGTGTTCTCGTTCGCCAACTTCGAGTCGACGCTCTCTCTGATCATCAGTGCCACGGACGGTCCCTACGCATTCGGCTTTCGCCAGGTATGCCTGACGTTTGCATTCATCGGTTTCGTGCTCAGCATGGTGCAAGGCGGACTGGTGCGGCGGCTTTCGGGGCGCGTCAGCGAGACCACCATGGCGATGGCCGGCGCGCTGATCGAGATTGGCGGCTTCTTTCTGCTTAGTCGCGCCGCGGCGCAGTATTCGCTCGAGCTGTTGTTGGTTGGCCTGGCCGTTGTGGTCAGCGGGTTCGCGTTCATCACGCCATCGCTCAATTCGCTGTTGTCGCGGTGGAGCGATCCGCGCAAGCAGGGGGGTATCCTGGGACTCGGCCAGAGCGTCGCCGCACTCGCGCGTATCTTTGGCCCGATGGCCGGTATCCCGCTGTTCGAAGACCACGCCCTGGCTGCGACACTGGACGTGCAACCGGCTGCCTTACCCTTGGGCCTGGCCGGAGTGCTGATGGCCGTGGGGCTAGTGCTGATCATTGCCGCCGCGCGTCGCGGGCATGATTACGGTACGACGAGGCCCGCGAAAACGGAGCCTCAGATCGAGTCTCCATAGCCGCCGCCGCCCGGAGTTTCGATCGTCAGGATGTCTCCGGCCGCGGCGGTG
>CAZUPX010001064.1:0-4212 GCA_964622155.1 uncultured Planctomycetaceae bacterium
GGTCATTTCTCGCGTGGCTGGCCGGCGCACCGGCACTTTTGACACTGCCTGGCTGCGAGGACGTGACGTCGGCAGGACGGCTCGTTTCGGTGTGGGGACGACGAGGTGTTTCGCCCGGCCGGCTGCAAAAGCCGCGGGCGATGACGATCGACCGCGATGACCTCGTGTATATCATCGACATGACCGCTCGCATCCAGGTTTTCACCACCGACGGCCAGTTCGTGCGCGGGTGGCAAACACCGGTCCACGACAACGGCCGTCCGACCGGCGTAAGTATCGACCACCAAGGCAATGTGCTGGTGTCCGACACGCACTACTTCCGCGTGCTGGTCTATTCGCCCCTCGGCAGACATCTGGAGACTGTGGGTGGCACGCTGGGGCACGGTCCTGGCGAGTTCGGATTCATTACCGACGTGGTCGAAGATTCGCGCCACAACCTGTATGTGTCGGAGTACGGCGAATACGACCGTATCCAGAAATTCTCGCCCCAGCGCGAGTATCTACTCGAATGGGGTGGCCACGGGCCAGAGCCGGGCCAATTCGCCCGGCCGCAGTCGATGGCCATCGACGACGAAGACCGCATTTGGGTCGCCGATGCATGCAACCATCGCATCCAGGCCTTCGACACCGAGGGCCGGCTGGTTGTGCGGTGGGGATTCGAAGGTGATCGGCCAGGCGAGCTGTCGTACCCTTATGGTCTGCTGTTGGATGGCCAGGGGCACCTGTACACCAGCGAGTTTGGCAATCATCGCGTGCAGAAATTCACGCTCGACGGGCGCTCGGTCGGTTGCTGGGGAAAAGCCGGCCGCGGCGAGGGGGAGCTGTTCTGTCCCTGGGCTGTCGCGCGCGACAGCCGAGGGCTGACGTACGTGCTGGATACGAACAATCATCGCGTACAGTGCATCGACATGTAGCCGATTGACCAATGTTTCAACTTGCCTTTGACAGCCCCTGGTTTCTGTTGCTGCTGGCCGGTCTGCCGGTGCTGTGGTGGGCCAGCTATGGCTCGCTTTCCGGTTTGGGACGCGTGCGGCGCGTCGTGGCGCTGGTGCTGCGCAGCCTGGTGTTTGCGTTGTTGGTCATGGCACTGGCCGAAGCCCAGCGCGTGCGGACGAGCGACAAGCTGACCGTGCTCTACCTGCTGGACCGCAGCTTGAGCGTCTCGACCGAAGAAGCCGAGACGATGATCAGCTACGTCAACAGCGCGATCCGAGACCAGCGGGGAGCCGTGCGCGGCGATCGAGCCGGTGTGATTGTCTTTGGGCGCGAGGCGGCGATCGAAATCCCTCCGGTCGACGAGACGCAGCAAATGCCGGGCGTTGAAACGCAAGTCGACCGAGAGCATACGAACCTGGCCGGTGCGATGAAGCTGGCTCACGCCTCCTTTCCGCACGACACGGCCAAGCGTGTCGTCGTCATCTCCGACGGCAATCAGAACATTGGCAGCGCGTTGGAGCAGGCCCGCGCGTTGGCGGCTGACGGCATCGGCATCGACGTGGTGCCGGTTCGTTCGCAATCGCACGGCGAGGTGGCCGTTGAGAAGGTCATGATTCCCACCGACGTGCAGCGCGGGCAGCCCTTCGACCTGCGAGTCGTGCTCAACAATGCAGGTGCCGAGGGCCAGCCGGCGCGCAACGTCGATGGCCGGCTGCAAATCGTCCGCAAGAGCGGCACCCGCGAACACATGCTGGCCGACCAGCCCATTACGCTCGAGCCGGGCAAACGGGTTTTCTCCGTCCGCGAGGAGATCGACTCGCCGGAGTTTTACACCTACGAGGCCCGTTTCATACCCAACGATCCGGCCACCGACACGATGCCGCAAAACAACCAGGCCACCGCGTTCACGCACGTGCGCGGCAGCGGCCAGGTGTTGTTGATCGAAGACCACGAGAACAAAGGCGAGTTCGACGTGTTGGTCAAGCGGCTGGGAGAGATGAACCTGGAAGTGACCGTGCGCAACACCCGTCCCGACGAGCTGTTCACCGATCTGGCGCAACTGCAGCCCTTCGATACCGTTCTGCTGGCCAACGTACCTCGCGAGGATTTTAGCGACGAACAAGTCGAGATGCTGGTTCGCAATACGCGCAACATGGCCAGCGGATTGGTCATGCTCGGCGGTCCTAACAGCTTCGGCGCCGGTGGATGGACCAATTCGCCGATCGAAGAGGCAATGCCGGTCGACTTTCAGGTCAAGAACCTCAAGGTGGCGCCGGTCGGCGCGCTAGCGATGGTAATGCACGCCTCGGAGCTGCCCGAGGGAAACCACTGGCAGAAGGTAGTGGCCCGCGAAGCGCTCAAGGCATTGAGCGATCAGGACTATTGCGGGGTGATTCACTGGGGCATGCGAGAAGAGTGGCTGTGGCGGCCCGGTCTGCTGAAGGTCGGCGGCAATCGCGGACCGATGTTGGCGCGGCTGGACCGGATGACGCCGGGCGACATGCCCGACTTCGAGTCGTCGCTGAAGATGGCTCAGCGGAGTTTCGCCGGCCTGCCCGACGCGGCCGTCAAGCACATGATCCTGATCAGCGACGGCGATCCGGCGCCGCCAAACTATGGTTTTGGCGGCGCGATTCCCGCGCTGAAAAAGCTCGGCGTCAAGATCAGCACGGTGGCCATCGGCACCCACGGTCCGGCCGGCAGCACGCCGCTGCAAAACATTGCCACGACAACCGGCGGCAAGTACTACGTGGTGACCAACGCCAAGACGCTGCCGCGGATTTATCAGAAGGAGGCCCGTCGCGTGGCTCGGCCGCTGGTCTTCGAGCGCGACCCGGGCTTTTCGCCACAGGTGCGCGTGCAGCACGAGATGATCCAGGGCATCGCAAACCCTCTGCCCCCAATCACCGGCTTTGTGCTGACTTCGCCCAAGAGCAACCCGCTGGTTGAGATTTCGTTGGTCTCGCCGCTGCCGGCTGGACCCGACGTAAATCCGGTGCTGGCAAGTTGGACTTACGGACTGGGCAAGACCGTGGCACTCACGACCGACGCCGGCAAGCGCTGGAGCGCGGCCTGGACAGTGTGGCCAGAGTATGACCGGCTGATGAGCCAGATCGTCCGCTGGAGCATGCGGCCCACTGGCGACAGCGGCAAGTTCTCGCTCAACACCGACGTCCGCGACGGCCAGGTCAAAGTCGTCGTCACGGCCCTGGACAAGGACGATGAGTTCTTGAATTTTCTGAACATGGGCGCCACGGTCGTCGGGCCCGACCTGAAGCCGATCCAGTTGGAGGTCAAGCAAGTGGCGCCCGGGCGGTACGTCGGATCGTTCGACGCACGACAGACCGGCAGCTACCTGGTCATGGTCAGCCCTGGGCCGGGGCGAACGCCGATCCGCGCCGGAGTCAGCGTGCCCTACTCAGACGAATTTCGCGAGCGCGAAACCAACGAGGGACTGCTCACTGGCATCGCCCACGTCACTCCCAAGCACGGAGCATCAGGCCAGATCATCGACGCGCCCGCGACCTTGAAGCCGCAGGACCGCGTGAGCAAGCTGCTGGCCACCGACACATTTCGCCACGACTTGGAGAAGGCCACCAGCAGCCAGACCATTTGGCCGCTTTTGGCCCTGGCGGCGAGCTGTCTGTTCTTCGGCGATGTTCTGGTGCGTCGCGTTAGCATGAACTTCGACTGGCTGTGGCCGCTAATGGCTAATGTCCGAAATCGGATTCTCGGCAGGCCCGCTCAGGCCAGCGTCGAGGCTACGATCCAACGGCTGCGGAGCCGCAAGGCGCAGGTCGCCGGCGAGCTGGAGCAGAAGCGCGCCGCACTGCGATTTGAGCCGACCAGCGAAGGGGATGTGAAATCGCTGACAGAGGAGCTCAGCGATCGCGTCAAGACGCCTGATGAAGCGGCCAAGACGGCGGCGTCCCTGGCGGCCGAACGCGAAGAAGACAGCTACACGGCACGACTGTTGAAAGCCAAGCAAAAAGCCCAACCGAGGAAGAGGGAACAGGGAACAGGGGACAGCGAACAGTAATAAAAATTCGTTTCGTCCGGCTGTCGCCTGCACCCTCAAACCACACAGGAACAAACTGCATGAGCATTGCCGAGAATCTACAAAAGCAGGCCGAACGGTTCGTCGCGAGGTACGGCGCGGTGCGGGAGGAGATTGGCCGCGTGATCGTCGGTCACGACAACATCATTCATGGCGTTCTGACCTGCCTGTTCGTCGGCGGACATTGCCTGCTCGAAGGCGTGCCGGGCCTGGGCAAG
>CAZUPX010001065.1:0-4355 GCA_964622155.1 uncultured Planctomycetaceae bacterium
CGATGTCCAACAGCAAGACGTTGCTTTTGGCGCCGACCTCGGCTTGGAGCAGTCGCCGACCAATGTCGCGTGCCGAGCGAGCGATATTCACCTGGCTGGCCAACACCTCGACCCGCTGCTGTGCGGCCAGGGCCGAATAGAACCGCTGGCGCATGGACGTCAGCACGTCGAATCGGGCCCGGACCAATGCAAACCACGCCTGTTGCGCCGCACGGTCGGCCGCGGTTGCGTCGAGCCGTATTTTACCCATCGTGACCAGGTCCTGGATCACGTAGGCGTTGTATTGCGACTGGTTGCCGGCCAACTGCGGCGAAGCGGTGCCCACGGTTGGATTGGGATACAAGCCGGCCTGCAGCGCGCGGCCGCGGGCGGCGGCAAACTGATTTTCGGCCTCGCGGATTTCCGGGCTGTTACCGAGCGCGATTCCCGTCATCGTTTCGAGAGTTGTTGCCTCCGGCTCTTCAGGCCGTGGCGAAATGATCCGTTCCGCGTCGGGTGGCGGCAACGGCTGGCTGGTTGACCAGTTTTGAAGCTCGTCCCAATGGCGGTCGCTGCGGGCGGCAGCTCGGACGACGGGCCCACCGCGCCCTCGATCGGCCTGGGGCGGCGGACCGCCCAGGACCTGGGCCGAGGCGTGGCCGCAGCCGAATACGGCCCACACCACACTGGCAGCCACCACGATCCGATCCATGGATCACCCAGTCTCAATGGTTCCAGCGATGAACCAGCCGGCGCCTTCGGTTCCGCCTGAGACCCAAGTTGCGGCACATCGGCTTGCGCGAGTTTGGCTTGTGAGGTGCGAGCTTTGTGGAGAGTCCTCGACAACATTGCGTCGTGCGCGCACGGCCATCACTTCGCTGTCGCAGTCCCTAAGATCGGTAGGTCAGGCAAGATTTGTACAAACTGATCCCGCCAGACACTACAGCGGCGGCATCTTGCGCATTCCATCAACTCACAACCAACTCCAGCGGCCGATGCTAGCACCCAGCCACGGTCGCGGCAGCAGTTTCTTGGAACGGGGGCTGTCTCACCCAGCCGCACGCACGTATGGTAGCTGTAGAGATTTCGCAGCGGGCCGGGCGGCCGCTCGCGGGCGACCGCCCGCTGAGAGGAAAGTCCGGGCTCCGCAGGACGGGGTGGTGGGTAACACCCACCGGCCGCAAGGCTCGGGAAAGTGCAACAGAAAGCAAACCGCCTCGAGCGGCTCTTGGTCCACCGGACCAGAGGCCGTTCGCGGTAAGGGTGAAACGGTGAGGTAAGAGCTCACCAGCAGGTTGGGTGACCGGCTTGGCTAGGCAAACCCCACCCGGTGCAAGGCCAAACAGGGAGAAGAAGGTTCGCCTTCGCGTGTCGGTCCGGCGCGCAACGACTCCCGGGTAGGCCGCTCGAAGGTCCGAGTAATCGGCCCTCTAGATAAATGGCTGCCCCCCTGCGGCAGGGAATTTTGAAAAACCCGCCGCAGGGGAACAGAACCCGGCTTATCGGTCCGCTGCGAATTTCTCCTCGTGCACGGCGCGCGTCAGGCAGCCGGCTCCTCGGCACCCACTTGAGCTGGCACAAGGTCGTCGTCGACCACCTGCAGCAGCTTGGAGATGCAAAGCTTGTTCATGCTGGTGTGGCGATCGTGAGCCTCTGCCCGCAATGACTCGTGCAGACTCTTGGGCAACCGCACGGTGATGACACGAGTCGGCTCGCGCGGCCCGCCGGGGAGATCAGAATCGTTTTCTCGCAACTTTGCCAGCATCTGCTGGATTTTTTGATACTCGGGTGTTTGTTCAAAATGAGAAAGATTTTCTGGAGAGGTGTAAACTTGGCGAACGATTCCGTCCACGCCTAGCACTTCGCGAAAGAACGTGACCCAACTGGGCCGTTGACGATAGATCTCGTCGGCGACGCGAAAGACATCTTGTCGTTGCTCGTTCATCTTCAACCTCCTGGAACGTGAATTTCGAAACTACCCAGAGCCAAGGTGGCTCTTTTGGCAGAATCGTATCAGGAGATCAAGACCAGCACGGATGTCATTTCTTTGATAGCAGTTACGTCGCTGCACTGCGCTTGCAAGTCTTTTGAGCGAGCCTGCGTCTGAATTGAGCAAGGTCCACTTGCACAAAAAATAGGCACGCCCACTTTTCCAAAAAACCAAGTGTCTCGTGATAGCACTTGCCAAAAAACAGAAAATAATTCCGCACACGCGTGGATCGCACAAGGGGATATTGCTATTGGGAATAATGAAAAAATTGCGGGCGATGAGTTAAATGACGTGACTAGGATGTCTCGGCGCCGACCTGTTCGAGCAGTTTCTTAGTCGCGCGAATGCCATCAGGTTCGGGCAGCTTGGTGCCTTCGTACTCGATCCCGATGTAGCCTCGGTAGCCGGCGTCCTTCACGATCTTCATCATCCGCCGATAGTCGGTTTGGGTGTCGTTGCCCTGTGCGTTGAAGTCGTGACTCTTGGCGCTCACACCCTTGGCAAACGGCATCAGCTCCTTGACCCCCTTGTATCGATCATAGTCTGTGAAATTACCGAAATCTGGCAGAGTTCCGCAATTATCTAGATTCACTGCCCTAATCACGGACGCCAGCCACTGACCATTGGACGACAACTCACCGTGATTCTCGACGATCACGCCGATTCCGACCGGGGCGGCGAACTCGGCCAGACTCCGTAGGCCGTCGGCGGCCAACTTGGCTTGTTCGGTCTCGCTTCCCTTCGAGCGGGCGTTCACTCGAATCGAGTGGCACCCGAGGAACTTCGCTGCTAGCACCCAGGGCTTGTGCCGGTCGACGGCTTTGGCGCGGGCCGCGGCACTGGGGTCTCCCAGGTCACCTTCGTCGTCGATCATGATCAACACGCTCCTTACCCCCTGATCGTCCGCCCGAGTCTTCATCTCGTCAAGGTACTTTTGATCCCCGGCTTTATCCTTGAAGAATTGATTGACGTACTCGACGGCGTCGATTCCGTACACGGTTGTCGCCTGTTGGGCGAAATCCAAGTTGTTCAGTTTGCCGGCGAACAGCGTCTTGTGAAGCGACCACTCCGCCAACGAGATTTTGAACCACAGTGGCTTGTCCGCTGCCAACGTCCGGCCGGGTGCAAGCATGGTCAATCCGACTCCGAGCGCCGCTGACTGATGGATAAACTGGCGGCGATGCATTCGAGCGTTCATAGCAAATGGTCCTTGATGGGTCGGCACATTCGTCAGCCGTGCGTGGCATCGGGCGCCACCGTAACTCGGCGATCATCGCAGCAATGTAGCCCAATTCGCTGCGAACACAAATCGACGCCCGATCGCGGCATGGTCACTGATGCCACGGGCTGTCAAGAACGAACTGGCGAAAGAAACTCGGGTGCTGGCTCAATAGTTTGCCTGTGGAATACGAACTGTTGGTTGCCGTCTCGCGCTGCGCGCCGAGATATCCTGGTGCGTACCGATATGCCCAACTTGAGTGGGGTAAGCATTTGAAGCCGTGCGCTATTGGACGACCAATTGTGAAAGATCGTGCTGTTCGCTGTAACTTCAGGCTGCTTGAAGGGTTAGTTATTTGACGCAATAGCCGTAGGCAAGGTAAAATGGGCCTCGGATGGAATGAGGCCCCGTTTACAGGAAATCTGAAGGACGTTCGTCCGACAAACCTGTGGTGATTGTGGGTTGCCGTCTGCACGTCACTTGATTGGCAACCCTGGGGTGGATTGTTGACCAGTTGAACGCTAGCTGCGTCGGGTCGATTGTTTGAGGTCAATATGAGCGATGCGTCGAGCCATAAGAGCGTGCGCCCTGCGCCCTCGGGTTCGAGTTTCGCCCCCCATCCGCCGCACGCCGAGGGTTCGAGTTCCGCGGCATCCCCCGCCGCGACGGACGCTGAGATGACGGTCATCTCGTCGCGCACCCCAGTACCTAGCCTGGCGTTTGGTCGCGGCGCGGCCTCGCTCGAAGCCGGCAGCCTGTTGGAAGGCGAGCGGCTCGGCCAGTTCGTGCTGCAAAAGTTCATCGGCGGCGGCGGGATGGGAATCGTATTCCGCGCGCTCGACACAACGCTCAACCGCGAAGTGGCGCTAAAGGTCCTGTCGCGCGATCAATCGACCGACGACGAAGCGCTGCGCCGGTTTCGCAATGAAGCCCAAAGCGCCGCCCGGCTCGATCACGAGAATATCGCGCGCGTGCACTACGTGGGCGAAGATCGCGGCGTGCACTACATCGTCTTCGAATTCATCGAAGGCGTAAACATTCGCGACCTGGTCGAGAGAAACGGACCGCTGCCCTTGGAGCAAGCTGCCAGCTACACGTTTCAGATCGCGCAGGCACTCGAGCACGCCAGCCAACGTGCGGTCATCCATCGCGACATCAAGCCGTCGA
>CAZUPX010001066.1:0-2908 GCA_964622155.1 uncultured Planctomycetaceae bacterium
TGGTCGCTGTGAACACAAAGTCTGTGAATCCGGCATTTCGCTCGGGCAGCGTGACGTTGTCGATCGACAGGCTCGGCAGCGGAACCAAGGGCACGATCGTGCCGGTGGCATGATCCACCTGCAACGCCGCGCCGGCCGACGGATTGCTGAGGGTCACCTTGAACGATTCCTGGCTGGCCGGCTGCGAGTTGCCGATCACGCTGACCGTGATGAATCCGGTGGTGGTATTCGCCGGGATGGACAACGTGCCGGTCGTGGCGACGTAGTCCTGGCCGGCCGTGGCCGTAATATCGGACGTGGCATATTGCACCGTGACTATGCCGGTGCTGGTGGGCGATACCGACACGGTGAACTCCATGTCAATCGTGTTGCCGGTGCCGACGTTGTTCACCTGCTTGTCGCTGATCGAAATGTTCGAGCTTCCAGTAGCCGAATCGTCGTTAAGAATGGTGCCCACGCCGGTCCCATCGCTGACCAAGGCATTTATGGGACTCGACAGCAGCACGTTGAACAGCTCGTCGGGCTCGATGTCGGTGTCGCCATTGACCAGCACCGTGATCGGCATCGAAGTGACGTTGGGCGCAAAGGTAAGCACGCCGGAGGTCGGTTGGTAGTCCACGCCGGAGGTGGCCTTATTGCCCGAAGCGAGGTCGGCCGTCGTATACGCGACCGTCACCGGTTGTGCGACGCTGTTGGACAACGCAACGTCGAAGACAAAGGGCTTGGGAACTTGCGTCGAATTGCCCTCGGACAGCGACTTGTCGCCCACCGAGATCGTGGGCATCACCAGCACCGATCCGGACGTAAATAATAGGTCAGACTCTGACAGCGGGTCCGGCGGATCGTACAGCAATGTGTCGTGGCCAAGGGTCGTGTCGAAGCTGGGGCTGAAGGTGATGGTTCCAAAACCGGTAGCAGTGACTGGAATCGAAAACAATAGCTGCCTGGCGTTACCGGTCAATGGCGGCGTGAGCGATGTGCTAAACGATCCGGTGGCGATGATCTGGCCGTTGGGATCGAGCATGAACGGCGTTCCGGGGCCGAAGGGGGCAAACAGTGGACCAAACGTGGGCGTCGCCGATTGGCTGATCGTAGCCAGCGCGTTGTTGTAATTCACATTGAGGTGGCCCGAGAAAACGCCTGGGGGGTCGTTGGGCGGGTTGCGAATGTCCTGCACGTCCACTTCCAGCAGGAACTGCGTGTTGATTCCAACCGTCGTGATCGTGCTGCCGTTCATGTCGGTGGCATGCACCGAGTACTCGACCTGGGGGCTAAGGGCCAGAAAATGAATCACTTGCAGCGCGTCGACCGCCGAAACGCGGTTGTCGCCATTAACGTCGACCAGCGCCGGCTTGGCCGTCGTGCCGGACGTCGCCGCCAGAGGAGCGAACGACGAGGAGGACACCGCGTGGGGGCCGTGCTTGATCAAATCGTTAATCACCAGGATCGCGTCGGCCGGTGAAACACGGCCGTCGGCATTGACGTCGCGCGCATTGAACGCATTGTGAAACGCGGCCAGGGGAGCCCCGGCGAGCAACTGGCGCCCCTCGAGCAGCTCGATTCGCGACGTCCGGCGACGTGGATTCTTCCGCGAGTGGCTCAGCGCCGGCAAAACGATTTTCCGCCGCCCCAAATCAGATCTCATGGTCAACTTCTCGGTTAGTCACTGTTGTCAGTACGTTCGTCAATAGCTCCCACAAGCGGACTGGCCAGGTCCTCGGACAAATCGGCCAAAACACTATCCAAATCCGACGTTGTAGCGTCCCACGGCTCCGACGCGGAGGCGATGGCGGAGTCGGTGGCCGCCGTCTGGCTGGCGACGCTCGCCGGCGCGGCCGCGGCTCCGGTCGTCGCGCCACTTTGCAACGGCGCTACACCCGAACCATCGACCAGCGAGCTGGCCGCGGCAGGTTGACTCATCGACACTCCCACGACGATCGGCGACTGGTCGATCGCGGCCGTTGTGCTTGCGGCAACGAACGTACTCGAAGATACGCTACTCAAAGGCGGGCTGCTCGTCGGCACGGCGCTCGTCGCGGCGCTGGCAGGCGCCAGTGCCGTACTCGGCGCGACAAATGCCGTACTCGGCGCAACCAATGCCGTACTCGGCGCAACCAATGCCGTACTCGGCGCGACCAATGCCGTACTCGGCGCAACCAATGCCGCGCTGGGCGTGGCGGCCGCCGTCATCGCGCTGGCGGTGGCCGCGCTCGAACCCAGCGGATGCAACTGGATGTAGTTGATGACCAATAGAGCATCGACCGCGAACATGTTCCCGTCTCCGCTGGGATCGATATACGGTGGAGCCGGGGTGTCCGCGGCGATCGGTCCCGCCAGACCCTTGATCAGGCGGTTGATGATGATGATCGCGTCCGAACCGGAGACGATGCCGTTGTTGTTGACGTCGAAGCGGTTGTTGGGGTTTTGCCAGTTGCTGGTGTCGGACATTTCGATCCTGAACTGGGTGACACCGGACGGGTCGTTAGGCTGCAGGTTGTTGCCGGCCAGATCCTTGATCGGCTGCGTGGAATTATTCAGCGTGATCGTGTAGATGCCGTTGGTCCACACACCCGAGACACTTGTCAGCGTGGCGAGATTGTTGTTGTTGTCATATGCCAGCACATAGTCCACGCCGGCAATCAGGTCGGTGGTCACGCCGGCGACCGTGCGCCGAATGGCGAACTTCGACGCGCTGACCGTCGAATTGTCGATGCCAACCGCGGCGTCGTAGAGCTGGATCGCGAAGTTCGTGAGCGTCTGTCCGAAGAGCTGGACCTTGTTGATGGTCGGGTCGCGGTCGCGCTTGGCGGCGTCGTTGTCGAGGGGATTGAAAAGCGCGGCCTTGGGACCCGTGAAATCGGCCCGCTCGATCGCTCCGCGATCGATGAACACATTCGATCCCTGTCCC
>CAZUPX010001067.1:0-3355 GCA_964622155.1 uncultured Planctomycetaceae bacterium
GAGGGCGTACCCGTGTTTGACCGCCGGCGCGACAACTACGCAACCGTGGCGGTGAGCTATTGAGCGGCACAGGATTCCGACTAGCCGAGCCGCCGCCTACCGCACCTTGAAGGGCAGTTGCACGGTCGACCCTGGCGCGTCGGCGGCCAGTGTGATCGGCAGGTTCCAGACGACGCTGCTGGCTTTACACACACCTTCGCCGCCAGTCTGGCAATAGTAGAAGGCCAGCGAGATCCTGAGCTTGTCAGTACCGGTCGTGGCAGCGGCCGCCAGGTCGATGTCGAACGACGCGCTCTTTTCTTCCACCTCGGTGAGCGTGCCCAGCGCATCGCGGGAAACGGGGCCCTGCGACGCGCCCGCTTCCACCAGATATCGCAATGGGGCGATTGGGTTGATCTTGTAGCCCGGGGGCAACTCGAGCAAAACCTTCAGATGGAGCTTTCCGTCGTCGGGCTTGAGTCGCGCCGTGGCCAGGTCGACCTTGGCCGCACCGGGAAAGCCCGGTTTGATCTCGGTCTTGGGTGACGCAGGCGGTTCGAGGCCCTTGACCTCGAGCGTCGCCACCTGGTTGCTCCCCTTCAAGTCGATCGTGCGGATCGCATGGTTGTTCGTGTCGGCGACGTACAGCTTGTCGCGGGCGTACGCCAGTCCGGCCGGTTCGTCAAACATAGCCGGCTCATCTTCGTCGCCCGGCTTACCGCTGCCCGCCAGCGTGCGGCTGGTTGTCTGCCGCGGATCGATGACCTTGATTTTGTTGTTGTAGGTGTCGGCCACATACAGCAACCCGCCATGCGAGACCACTTCCAAGGCATGCTGCAGTCGAACCTTCTGGCCCTGTCCGTCCACGTCGCCGAACGCGAACAGCCGGCCGGCACGCAACCACGACGTGCCGATCACTGTGCTCACCTCGCCTTTGCCGTCAAGCGGTACCGCTCGAATCGAGCTTCCCTCGCTGTCGGCCACGAATAGTTGCTTGCCGTCGGAGCTCAGGCCACTGGGCTGCGCGAACGAGCAAAAACTTTCCTCGTACGGACGACCCGGCACCAGCGGGCCATCGACGATATCCTCGCGTCCGTTGCCCGCATAGACGGCGATCTCAGCGGGCTTGGAAGTCGACATCTTCCAGATCTGATGCGAGCCGGCCATCGCGATGTACAGGTCGTGACCGTGGAAGCACAGAGCCCAAGGGCTGTTGAGCGCGGTTTTCAGGGCCGGGCCGGCCCAGCGATGCTTCGCGACGGTGCCCGCACCGTTGTTGAACTCGTCCATCCCAGGCCAGCCGTGACCTTGCTTGCCGGTGCCGGCCAGTGTCGTGACGCGCTTCTTTTTGAGATCGACCTTGCGCAGCAGGTGGTTCTCGGTGTCGGCGACATAAAGCGCGTCGCCTGAGAGCGCCATGCCCTGAGGATGGTTGAACGTGGCTGTCTGAAAGTCACCATCGTCGGCGCCGATCGCGCCCGAGCCGATTGTGTAGACCAGTTCGCCGTCGAGCGAGGCCACCACAATGCGATTGTGGTTGCTGTCGGCAATGAACAGGCGCCGCGACTTTTCGTCGGCCAACACCTTGCCCGGATACCGCAGCGGAGTGTTCGCCACCTTGTGCCCCGCCTGCTCGCCAGTCAAAACAGGCGCGTCAGGCTTAAGCAGCCCTTTGGCGCGATAGTAAGGCATCTTGTCCTTGAAGAACCGATCGAGCGTGGCGAAGTCGATCTCCCCACTGTTGCCGGCCACGAGATCGCCTACCGGATCAATCACGCGCAGGGACGGCCAACTCTGAACTTCATAACTCTCCCAGATCTTGTGGTCGGCATCGTTGACGACCGGGTGGACGATCCCGTTGCGCTCAATGGCCTGATGGATGCTTTTCGAGTCCTGCTCGGTCTCGAATTTGGCCGAATGCACGCCGATGACGACGATCTCGTTGGGATAGGCTTCCTCGAGCTTCTTCAACTCGGGCAGGATGTGCATGCAGTTGATGCAGCAGTAGGTCCAAAAGTCGAGCAGGACGAATTTGCCCCGCAATTGCTTCAAGTCGATCGGCCCGGCCGTATTAATCCACTCTCGGCCCCCATCTAGCGCCGCAGCGCGCTGGCGGCGTGGGAACGGGTGTTGTGCATCGCCGGGCTCCTCGCGCGCGGGGGGGGCGTCCTTTTGGGCGACCTGGCGAGAAGCCGCCTTGGGCTTTGCGGCCAGGCGGATGCCTTGCACCGCTGCGCGTGGGGCCGGTTGGCCACTGGCGTCAGCACTGGGGAAAAGGCCGTGCCACGGGCCGCCTGGCAGGCCGGCACACGCTAGCATCGCCAGGACGACGACTGCGGCAAGGCGCCGGCGTCGAGCGGACATGAACATCAGGCGGCTCCCTCTTGATCATAAGCGTTAGCAAGGCCGCAGGTGTCGATCGAACTCATCTTACCCTAACCAGTCCCCCCTTCGAAAGTACGACCACGGGAGTGCCAAAACGCCCTGCCGTCCAAGGTCGAGGCAGTTCCTGCATTGTTACGGGGCGAAGTGCGGCGGAGGTCGACCGACCTTGCCCCATTTATCAAAGGGTGGCAAATTGAAGTGCTAGCGTCGAGCCGCGTAGACCTATGGGAAAATGCCTGCGGGAGCACCGCGCCGCCGGCCGAAAGAATCGTAATAACCGTCACACAGTCCGCTATGATCGAAGTTGACATTTGGACCCAGCGACGGGTAGAGTTGCCCAGCATTTTGCCGTCCCTACGCCACCGGCCCCGACTGGCACCACCCGATCCTGCCCCAATGAAGTTACGTAGAACCTTCGCTCGCTTGGGGCGCGTCTAGCTGGTCTAGGGAGAATGCATCCGTGCATCGCAACCTTATCGCCGCACTTGTCTTAGCTCTTACGGCCGCCGGCGCAAGCGGGCAGGACTGGGCGACCAAGATGTTCGAAGTCACAGCTCACGATTTCGGCACGGTGGCGCGCGGCTCGAAGGCCCAGTTTCACTTCCAACTCAAGAACATTTACGAAGAAGATCTGCACATTCTGGGTGTGAAGTCGAGCTGCAATTGTACGGTCCCGCAATTGACGAGGTCCGATCTCAAGACGTTTGAAACGGCTGAAGTCATCGCCGATTTCAATACTCGAGACTTTCTCGGCCAAAAGACGGCCACCGTGTTCGTGACCTGCCAAATTCCCTCGCGCAACGACATTCCCGTCACCCAGGTGCAACTACGCATTAAGGGTGTGATCCGCAGCGACGTCGTCGTGCAGCCGGGCGCGATCGACCTCGGCACCGTCGACGTGGGAAAGGGAGTGGAAAAGAAGCTGCTGGTGAACTACGCGGGCCGCGACGACTGGAAGATCCTGGACGTGAAGACTGCCGACCCGCACTTC
>CAZUPX010001068.1:0-3220 GCA_964622155.1 uncultured Planctomycetaceae bacterium
CAAGCCTTGTCGCTTGGCGTGGGCGAAGAACATTCGTGCGTGTTGCAGCCGCTTGTGAATCGTGGTTGCCCGCAAGTCGGCCGCCAGCATGGATTGCCGGAACGCTTCCCCCTTAGCCGGCGTCACGTCCACGACAGGGCAATCGGCCCCAAGGAAATTCGTCAGGGCATTGATAACTTGCCCCCACGCAATCAGGCTCGCCGGTTTGTAGTCGCCTTTGCGGGCCGCCAGCCACTCTTGCAAGAACGGCCCCAGCGTCGCCGCCGGCGCCACTTCGGGAATAGCGATCAATCCGACGCGGGCCAGTTTCTTGGCCATGCGGGCGTTCAGGTCGGCAACCCATCCGGCCAATTCGGCTTCCATTGGCCGCTGGAGAAACTGACATTCAAGCAGTTCTTCGACGCGCCGCTTGAAACTTTCCGCCGACCGTTGGGAAACCTTGCCCAGCCGAATCGTCGGCCGCTTGCCATCGGGGGCGACAAACTGAATCCGTCGGGTGCCGTTCTTGTCGCGTGCGATGCTGGCCATAAGTCACTTGCCTTTCTTGCTGGGCTTTCGCCCCAGCGTGATTTTCAGTTGCAGATATTCGCCCAGGGCGTTCAAGGCTTCCATCGAAAGGCCACGATGCCCGTTGTAAAACTGCGCCAGGGCGCTTTCGCTGATGCCCGTTTCTTGGGCGATGCGGTAGCGAGTCAGGCCGGAATCGTCGATTGCTTGCCGCAATTGGTCGGTCAGTAGGTTGGTTCGTTTCTTGACCACGCCAGCATTCTATCCGTTACTGTTCATTATGTAAAGCATCATTTCCGTACCAAACAGGGAAGTCGATGAACCGCCCGCATCGGCCACAATCCCGCCGGACGGATTGTCCACCGTGAATCGGCACGTCGCACCAGGTTGTCGAACCGCATCGGCAAACTGGCCTAGTGGGCTTCGCTGGGGTGTTTTGGGCCGCCACGGGCGCGGGCGGGGCCGCGTCCCGCGTGGGC
Source organism: uncultured Planctomycetaceae bacterium (assembly GCA_964622155.1). GTDB lineage: Bacteria > Planctomycetota > Planctomycetia > Pirellulales > PALSA-1355 > CAZUPX01. The sequence goes on from CAZUPX010001068.1 coordinate 987, forward strand.
CGCAGCAACGCCAGCACGTCGGCCTTGTGGGCTTTCAGGCGGTCCAACAGGTCGGGCGTCAGGGCGTCTTGGGGCGCGTCAATGGTCAATCCCCCGTGGCCGGCCGGCAATAGCTGGATGCCGCGGGCGTCGCAATCCGCCAGCAGTTCAGCCAGGTCGGTCATATCGTCACCCGGACGCGGTTTGCGTTTTCGGATTGCTCCGAAGCGCTCCCGATATTCCCAGAATCGCCGCTTTCAGGTTCGTTCGGCGAATTGTGGGAATTGTGGGAACGCTTATCGGGTTTCTCTTCGGCGAATTCCGCTGGGTTCACGTCATAGGTTGGCGATGGGGGACGGCCGGGGCCAGTCGCTTCCGCCGGCCGCAACCGGATATATCCCCGCCGCGCCAGTTCAGCCAAGGCCGGGTCAATGTCATCGGCCTTTGGGAATCGCCGCTTGCCGTGGTGCTGCGCTTCGCTCTTGGTGAACTCCCGCCGGCCGTGGCGTTCGATCCACCGCAGCACGTAGCGGGCGTCATCGTCGGCCGATTCTTCGTTCGCTTGCATCATGTTCAGCGCGGCTTCCGCGTGCGGAATTAGGTAGCGGGCGATTTCAATGGCAGCGGCAATTGTCTCACCGTCAACCTGTCCAGCCGGGCCATGCTCGACGCAATGCAGCACGCCCGCCAGTCGCAAAGTCGCGCCGGCCAGCTTCCCGCCCCAGTCGCGCATTAGTTCTAGCCTGCCGTCGTCGGCCAGTTCCCGTTCGATTTCGGCTTCCCACTCTTGGAACAAACCGGACGCCTTGGCCGACAGGCGCAAGACGTGTGCCCCTTCCACGTCAGCAAGGCGCCTTATGGCCTGGCGATACGCTTCCCTTACCGTGTCGGACACCGGCGCCGGGGCAATCCGTCGTCGGCCAATCCAGCTTTGCGGAACCGCGTACAAAAAACGGGCCAGCAGCCCACGCCCACGAAAAGCCGGGTTCTCGGCTAACCCCGCAATGACTGCGGGCTGGACGGTGTAAACGCAGGTTATCGCAGGCTTCTCGACGCGCACGCTCTGTCGCCCCACTCTGTCCGTTATCAAGTCGTCCCCGCTGTGTCCCTTCAGGTAGGTGACGAATTGGCAAGCGCCGTTTTTTGAATAGCGGCCGTTCATTAAGTCGAACACGCCCCCTTCGGGCGACATGCTGGCGATACGCCCGCCTTGCTCGGACAACGTCATGCCGACTTTTTCTTCTGTGCAGTCGTCGATAATCCGCCTTGGCAGGAACAGTTCGGGTTGCTCGGCCAGTTCCGCCGCGAGTTTGCCCGCTTCGTGCCGGGCTTCGGCGTCCCCTTTAGCTGCCTGCTGTTCTAGTTTTTTCAACTGGGCTTCGGACTGCCTGCGCTCGGACTGTGCGCGAGCAACGGCTGGCCGCGCGGTTCTAATTTCTTCCGCTTCCAGTTCCAGAAGTGGCGGGGTGCCGTCGCTGTAGACGCGACTCTTGCGATTGCCACTTTCCAGCACGGACGCCAGGTAAAGGCTCACCGGCTCTTGGAATCCCTTACGCGCTTCCACTTCCACGCGCCGGGCAATTGTCGCGGCGCACACACCCAGGGCCACGAAGGCGGGCAGGTCCTTCGGCGTCTGAGTCGCATGCGACTCGGCTTCCACCCATTGCCGCAGCGCGCCGGGCAAGGCGTGCGTCGGGAAATCGGGCAGGTCCAGCACGTCGAACGAAACGATTTCGGGCCACGGCTGCCCCGCCGTCGGCGTCCAAACCGGCGCGGCTTTCGCTAGTCGCTTTAGTTCCTCATTCGTGCCGCCGGCCGCAATCCAATCGCTCACGTCCCCTTTGTCGGGCAGGCCGGGCAGTTCGACCACGCGCACTGATTCCGCGATACCGTGCAACGATTGGGCGACTTGCTGGGCGTGGTTGCGCCCGGATTCATCGTTGTCGGGCAGGATGATTACCCGCCGGCCGCGAAGAAAGGCTGAATGCTCGGCCGTCCACTTCCCCGCGCCGCAAGCGTTGCACGTCGCCAACACGCCGATGCAGGCCAGGTTGTCGCAATCCTTTTCCCCTTCGGCTACCACCACGTGCCGCGTCGGCTCGGCAAGCAGTTCCGGCAGCCGATACGGAACCACCCGCACCCCTTTGACGCTCCACGTCCAGCCGCCCTTGCCGTCCGGCCGCCGCTGCCGAAAATCCTTCGGCTCATAGCGCACGGCTTGGAACAGCACGTTGCCCGCTTCGTTGCGGTAATCG
>CAZUPX010001069.1:0-2622 GCA_964622155.1 uncultured Planctomycetaceae bacterium
GTAGCCGATCAGACCCAAAAGCACGAACCCGACGTTGGCCGCGGCTCCCATCAACCCGGCCAACAGCGCCTTCGACATTTGCGGTAAGGCCTCGACCGACAGCGACACCGCGTTGGGCCACGCGCCGCCGACTCCGAGGCAGGCCACGAACCGCAGCACCAACAGGGCGTAAGGGTCATCAATCGGGTAGCAGGCGCCGGTGACGAGCGAGTAACACAGGATGCTGGCGGCCATGGCTCGCGTCCGGCCGATGCGGTCACCCAGCCATCCGAACAGCCATCCTCCCGCAGCGGCTCCCAGCAAAAACGCGCACTGATACCAGGCAAACCAACCGCCGATATCCGCTTCGCTTACCGACGGCAACAGATCGCGCATCGCGGGCCGCACGATCAGCACGAACAGCGAGATCTCCATGCCCGCGAACATCCACCCCGAAAACGCCGCCGCCAGCACCAGCCCGCGCTGGAAACTCGTCAGGGAGTTGCCGTTTGACGTTTGAAAGTTTGTCGGTTGATTGGCCGGGTCGCTGCGCTGCATGAGTTCGTTCGAGTGCTGTTGTCGGCGGGCGGGTCGGCCTCAAAACGACCCGATACAGACGCGCCTAATCGAGGTCTGTATTGAACGCCGCCAGCGGCCCGATGTCGAGCGGCCCGGCTGTTGCGAAGTGAACGATTTCGCAGACCTCGTCTGGTGTCGCGAAGCCGACGATCGCGCTGGTGACAACCGCGTGGCTCAAGGCAAACCGCACGGCCGCTTCGGTGCGCGACACGCCAGCGGGTAGTGCCGCGGCGAGCCGCTCGGCCCGGCGGCAATCCCGCTGGTACAAGTCGAGCGAGAAAAACGGAGTCTTGAGCGTGTGGGGGCTGGGCGGATTACCTGCCAGCGCTCCGCCGGCCAACACACGAATCGCGAACACACCCATACCACGGGCCGCGCAGGTTGCGATCAGGTTGCCGTAGTTGTCTTCCGGAAAATCCGCCGGCACGCTCTGGCCGGCGCTGGGATTGAGCAGATTGTAAGGAATCTGAATCGTGGCGAGATCACCGCTGGCGATGACCTCGCTCAGTGCGCTCGGCTCGCCCAGGCCGGTCAGCCCCAGGTGTTCAACGAGCCCCTCGCGCTGTAGCCGTTGCATGGCTTCCAGCGCGCCGCCGTCGCAGAGCACGTGGGCCGGGGTGATCGACGTCGGTTGAGCGCCAGCTTCGTGCGTAATCGAGTTATGAATTTGCAGCAGTGTCACCCGTTCGAGCCGCAGCCGCCACAAGCTGGCCGCCACGCCTTCGCGCACCACCGGGCCGATTGCCGCCAGATCGCCGGGCATCAGCCGCACTTTGGTGGCCACGTGAACGCGACCCGCGGCGCCCAGCTCGCTCAGGATGCGGCCGAGATTCGCCTCGGATCGCCCCTCGCCGTAGGTTGCCGCCGTGTCGAACCAGTTGATCCCCTCGGCAAGCGCCGCTTCAACGGTGGCACGCTGCGCATCGACCGAGTCACCGGTCAGAAGCTGTGCCACCGGGCCCGCACCAAACGAGATGGCCGAGACCTTGATGCCGGTCGATCCGAGAGTGCGGAATTCCATAGGGTGTCCCGTGCAGCGTGCTGATACAATGCTATCGATACCCGTTCATCGAGGCAAAGTGAAGCCAGTCTATGTCCGAAAAGTTGAAAGAATCATCCAGGAAGATTAATCGCCCATTCGATTCCAAAGTGCTCGCGGCAGCCCGTAAACTCGCGGACCAATATCAAGTGATTGTCAGTCACGAAGAGGGGCACTGGTATGGACGCGGGTTGGAGTTGCCCCGTGTATTTGGCGGTGGCGAAGCTGGCTGTGCGGGGGTGTCGGACTATACGTCCTTGGCGTTTGCGACGTCGGCGGAACGCTACTTGAACCGCTTCCGTAGCGCCCACATCATCCCCAAAGCTAAGATCGCTAGCACTCCTGTACTTGGCTCAGGGGCTGCCACGCGGAATCCGACAGAGTAGTCCTCGAGCGTCGGACCGGCGTCGCCGATCCGGAACGAGGACAGCAGGCTGTTCGAGCCGTCGAAGAACCCACCGCCACGCAAGCCCCGAAACGAGCCGCTAATCAAGGCTTCGTTCCACTCCCAGAGATTGCCCCCCTGGTCGAACGTGCCGTAGGGGCTATCCGATGCAGTGTAGGCGCCCACGTCGGTCAGATCGCCTACGACGAAACTGTAGTTTGCCGAGTTGCCGCCTCCCGGAGGAACGACGGCCGTGGGGGCCGTGTTGCTGGCCGTCGGATAATCGAAGTACGAACTGCCGGTCGAGTCGTAGTAGCCCGCCTTGTACCACTCATTCTCGCTGGTCAGAAACCACGTAGCGCCGGCGTTGCGCGTGATGCTCAGGCCGTTAGAAGGTGTAGGCGTCCCGCCCAAGATCGTGTAAGCGCCGGTTTCCGTGTCGCCGCTGCCCTGATTGTTGTTCAGCCAGTTGGCAAAGCGGATCGAGTCGTACCAACTCACGTAGTTCACCGGTTTGTTGCCCATGTTCGTCTTCACCGCATAGGTGAAGCTGCCGCTGACGCCGCTTTGCGTGATCCCGCCGCCGAAACCGCTGCCCATGGACGTGTTATAAAGGCCCAACGGATCGTTGACCGCCTTG
>CAZUPX010001070.1:0-3764 GCA_964622155.1 uncultured Planctomycetaceae bacterium
GATCCACACGCCGCACTTGGAAGACAAATACCAGGGGACGCGGATGATCCTGGACATGCTCACCGACGACAGCCGCGTCGACCGCAATCGGGTGCTCGTGGATCACGTCGAAGAACACACGATACGCTCGGTGCTGGACGAAGGCTTCTGGGCCGGCATGACGCTCTACCCGGTGAGCAAGTGCACGCCCGAGCGGGCGGTGGACATGGTCGAGATGTATGGTCCCGAACGGCTGCTGGTCAATTCAGCCGGCGATTGGGGGCCTTCGAAGCCAACGGCGGTTCCCGACTTCATGTTGGCAATGCGGCTACGCGGCCATCCGGAGAGCCTGATCCGGCGGATCGTGTACGAAAACCCGATCAAGTTCTTCAGTCAGAGCCGCAACTTCGACTTCACGCCGCCGGAAGTGTATGAACCGGAGGCGCGGGTGTAGGCGTTTTGGATTTTGGATTTTTGGTACTGGGTGGTTACTGTGTTGCTGGCATGGACGGCTAACTCACCAAGCAATTCTTCCAGCGTCCAAACCTGGTCGGTCAATCCGTGTGGCACGGCCGGCCTAGTCTTTAGTGTAGAGTGAACCAAACGCTAGGGGAGTCCAGCATGGGCCTTCTAATTTATGTACTGGCATTGAGCGCTGCATTGTTCTACGGCGCTGCCCAGGGGGATGAGGCGAAACACGACGAAGAGCGACTTCACGGCACTTGGACGGTTGTTGAGTGGACCGAGGACCTCGAAGACAAGTCTTCCGAGTTCCAATCGATGTCCTTCGTCGCCGGAAAGCTGACGGTCAAACCCAAGGTTCGCAAGGACGTGCAGGGCACCTATCAGCTTATAGACGAAACAAGCAAACCGCCGACGATCAGGATCAAGTTGATTCAGGATATCAAGGGAATCTATCAGCTTGAAAATGAGTCGTTGAAGCTCTGTCTCGCCAGTCCGCGTCAGGATCCGCCGACGGAATTCAAGGCGACGCCGAACTGGACCTTGATCGTGCTGAAACGTGAGAAGCGCTAAGCGCGCCGACTGCCCATTGGGCTCATGCCAGGCCCGCCCCAGCCACACACTAACCACCCAGTACCGGATTTCGGATTTTGGATTGGTCGTGCTCAGGCCGCCGGGCCGAAATCGAGCCGCGTGATGAATGAGCAGCAGTTCAAGGACCGCACCAAGGACGGCGCGCTGCGGGTCATTGAAACCAGCGGCGCTTAGGGGCAGGGGTCATTTCGCGCATCGCGCGTCGATGGTTGATGGCATGAAAAGCATCGCACTCAAATTGCCTTGCCACAGTGGGGACAAATAGATCCAAGTCTCAAGGACCTGAACTTCACGAACTGGCCGCAATGCGGACAAGGTTGCCCTCGGCCCTTCACGTTCCACACGATTCCTTCAACGATGTATGCCAGACCAAGTACGCCGATGATGCAGGCCGAGGCAAGCCAAAGATTTGACCCTTCTGGATTCCACCGTAGAAGTCCCGCACACACGATCGCTACGGGAATGATGGCTGCTTTCCATTTGCGGTATCGCTCCCAGCGGGTCGCGGCCTGCGGTGTCTCGCGTTCGCTCATCCTGGGAGTATAGCAGGGGGCGGGGCGCGAACCTAAGGGTGCTGGAGTCGTCAGGTTTCGTGGCTGCCGCTGAAAAGCAGATTCGAGGTGGTCACGAATCGACCAACTCAGTCCTAGGACACGACCAAACTACCGTGCCGCTTGCCGCGGCAAATCGCGCGCGGATATGATCGCTAAGTTAGACGATCGTCGAAGAGGAGGCCGACGAGGCCCCGACTGTGCCCATAACCTCCGGCCCAGCGTGCTGTAGGGACACTAACCCGACGCGCGAGCGAGGGATCCTTCCGATCAACTTGAGTTCTCGCGAAATCCCTCGCTGGCGCGTCGGGTTAGTGTTCGCGGGCGCGGCGCTCGTTTAGAATGACTGCGCGCACAGGCCCGGTTCCCAGGCGCTGCCCTCCCTACGAAAGGTTCCATCCATGCGACGCTCAACCACTCCCCTGCCCTGCTCCAAGATTTCGCGCGACGCATTGTCGATCGCCGTGGCGTGCCTGACGTTGCTGGTCTCGTCGGCGCTAGCTCGCGCCGATGACGAAGACGGTTTCAAGCCGATCTTCAATGGAGCGAGTCTCGACGGCTGGGACGGCAATCCCAAGTTCTGGTCAGTCGAAGAGGGCGCGATCACCGGCCAGACCACCAGCGACAACCCGACGAAGGGCAACACATTCTTGATTTGGCGACAGGCGCCGGTCGACGATTTCGTGTTGCGGCTGAGCTACAAGATCGTCGGGGGCAACTCGGGCATTCAGTATCGCAGCAAGGAATTCGACAAATGGGTCGTGGGCGGCTATCAGGCCGACATCGACTCGCAGGATAAGTTCTCAGGCATCTTGTACGAGGAAAAGCTGCGCGGCGTGCTGGCCGATCGTGGACAGAAAGTCACGGCCGGCGCCGACGGCAAGAAACAAGTCGAGCAGGTCGCCGACTCGAAGCAGTTGCAGGAGGGCATCAAGAAGGAAGACTGGAACGACTACGAGATCACGGCCCAGGGCAATCACCTGGTTCACAAGATCAACGGCCGGGTCACGGCCGAGTTCACCGACAACCAGGCCGACAAGCGCGCGACCAGCGTCATCCTGGCCTTGCAATTGCACGCCGGTCCGCCGATGAAGGTGCAGTTCAAGAACGTTCGTCTCAAACGCACTCGGCTGGCCGACGGGAACAAGAAGATTGTGATGGTGGCCGGCACGCCCAGCCACGGTCCCGGAGCTCATGAGTTCAATGCCGGTACGATTATCTTGAAAAGGTGCCTGGAGAAGGTGCCGGGCATTGTGACGGCGGCCTATCTCAATGGCTGGCCGGCCGATCCGACCGCTTTTGACAATGCCGATTCGATCCTGCTGTACATGGACGGCGGTGGCGGGCATCCGGTGATCCAACGCAATCGGCTGGCCGAGATCGACCAGTTGATCCAGCGCGGCGTGGGTTTGTGCTGTGCCCATTACGCCGTCGAGGTACCCAAGGAAAAGGGAGGGCCCGACCTGACCCGATGGATCGGCGGGTATTACGAGACCGGCTACTCGATCAACCCGCATTGGGACGCGAAGTTTACCGACCTGCCGAAGCATCCGACCACGCGCGGCGTCGAGCCGTTCACGATCAACGACGAGTGGTACTACAACATTCGTTTTCCCGAGGGTCAGAGCGGAATTGAACCGTTGCTGCAAGCGACTCCGCCCGACGCGACACGCCGCACCGATGCGGCCAAATCGCATACCGGCCGCCGCGAGATTGTGGCTTGGGCGGTCGAGCGCCCCGACGGCGGCCGAGGTTTCGGCTTTACCGGCGGCCACAACCATGCGAACTGGGGCAATGATGACTTTCGCAAGCTGGTGCTCAACGCCCTGCTGTGGACGGCCAAAGCCGACGTGCCCCCCGGCGGCGTCGAATCGACCGTGACGGCGGACGAGTTGCAGCAGAACCTTGATGTGAAGAAATAGCCTTGTTCGAACGATGCGAAGGTTTGCCACAGAGAACACAGAGCGCACTGAGAGAATGTTCTGATTTTCTCCTCGGCGTCCTCGGAGCCCTCCGTGGCTCCCTTGCTGGCGCGCGGCAAGGTCGTCGATCATCCCCCGCCCGTGCCGAGGGCCGAAAAGAATTCTAGGAAGGGTGATTGACGCGGCGGCCTTTAATTACTACACTTCGTAGTACGTTGATCGTAGTACTCGACCAAACTGAGGGTGTAACGGATGA
>CAZUPX010001071.1:0-4992 GCA_964622155.1 uncultured Planctomycetaceae bacterium
TACACGATTCCCGCGGCTGCCACGCCCGCGATTCCGCCGGGGATACCGAACGAAACCAATAGCGCCGCCAGTCTGGCCGACACCCACGGCCGGGCCGCGTCGGCAATCGCATCGCCGCCAGGCCCGATCGCGTCGGCCTCCGGCGGAAGTGTGACCTCGGGTGGAGTTAGCGGCGTGGTATGCGGCGTGGACTCGGCGGCCTGGCGCGATTTTTCGATGGCCGCGACGGTGGCGTCCAGCTTCGCGCTGGCGGCTTGCCACGTCTGGTGTATCGCGGAGACGAGCCGCTCGAGCTTGCCAACCTGCTCGGCAAGCGCCGGCGCGGCGTTGGGCGGCGGCACTTGCACCGGCGGAGGTGCCGGCTCAATTGTCGGTGGCTGTTGCCGAGCACGGAACCGCGGACACACGTCGGCCAGAAACCGCCGAACGCGGCCGCAGTGCGTGGCGTCGACGACCTGCCCGTTGGTGCCGAACAGCACGGCCGCCAAATGACCACTGGTATTGAACACCGGACCGCCGGAGTCTCCCAGCCGCGCCGCCCCGCTGAGCTCCAATGTCTCGTCCGCTCGCGAGCCGACCGTGGTCACATAGCCGATCGCCTGGCCGCGATTGCACCACAACTGGCCATCGCTGCCGTATCCGCACGAGATCAACGCATCGCCGCGCCGCGGAGAGCTCTGGGCAACGACGATTGGCTTGACTCCTGGATCGCGGATGGCCAGGACTGCCAGGTCGGCGGTAGTGTCCGTTTTGAGTAGTTGCGCCTCGAAGGTCCGCCCCGCGGGAAACGTGACCTCGATTCGGCCCGTGCCTTCGCGAAACAGGTGCGCGCAGGTGATCACCAGTCCGCGCTCGTCGCCCGCATCGACCAAAGTACCTGAGCCCAGCGAGCGACCGCTGCCGACGGAATTGACTACCCGCACCACCGAACGTGTGTCGAACGGCGGCGATTGTGCCGGCGCCGGCGGGGGCGAGATGATCACGGGGCATTGACCACTGGCGCACCCCGGCGGAGCGTAGAGCTGCGCTGCGGCCGAAGCAGTCAGCGCGGCGGACAGTACGATTGGCACAAACAGTCGCATCGCAGATCTATGGTGTGAGAGTGAACAGGTATTGGTAAAAAGGGCTGCGAGCCAGGTCGGCCGGCAAGGTCATCCGATCGGCCAGGTGCGTCACCGGGTCGACTCCGCCGCCAACGCGATCGCTCAAGGCGCAGGCCTGGCTGCAAAACGGCGGATAGACGGTTGGCTCCGCGTCGCACAGGTCGGGTTGTGCCACGAGCCGCAGCACGGGCAGGTGCAACAGCGACGCCGCCATCACGCCCCAATAGCCATACCCGCAGCCAGCCAGCCGGCGCATGACGCGCGTCGCGCCGCGGCGATCGTACTGGGGCCAGCGATCTTGCGGGTTCGATTGATAGACGTCGATTCGCGCCGCAAAGCGAGCGACCTGGCTGGCCAGTGTCACCGCGCGGCCGCCGTGCCACTCGCGGACTTCCAGGCAAAACAGGTCGTCGTCCCACCAGGCCGCTTTGGCGGCGTGCGAGTGGTCGCCCCGCCCGGCGATTGCGACGAGGCCGCGTCGACGAAACAACAGCAGGTCGCCGTCGCGAATCTGACTGGCGGCTTGAGCCAGCGGAACGTACTTCAAATCGGAGTCAACCATCGTCGTTGCCAAAAAAAAGAGCCCATCACCGGAAACAATTCCGGGCGATAGGCTCTTTTGGATACCTGACGATTCGTCAGGCTCTGCGGATACCACTTAGCACGTCAGGCACCTTAGCAAAACCCCTGGCCTAATTTCAAGCGATTTTTTTCCGAGGAGGAAATGACGGGGTTTTCTGGGGACTCCAAGGGCGTCTAACGCGGTTGATTAGGGCAGGACGGCCGCGGCCGCGACGTGTCCCCTGCTGATCGCCCCCTGGTATACTTCCGGGATGGGCACACAAGAATCGCAGGAACTCGCGGACATTAACAATAGACTCGCCGCGATCGAGTCGATGCTCGGGGCACGTGCTGCTCGGGGGCGTCGATTCCGCTTTGGCTTGCGAACGCTGTTCTGGCTGATAATCGTGGCATCCGCATTGAGTTGGGCTGTCGTCGAGCATCGAAAAGTCACGAGGCTCGAAGCCGAAAAGGCTCAGCTTCGCGAAGTCTACTTAGACGCCAAGGAGCGACTCCTGATTGAGAAGACCCGTTCCCAGGCTAACAGATGTCCCCCGCCCCTAAGCGCCGCTGGTTCCGCTGGTCGCTGCGAACGCTGTTCGTCGTGGTTACTTTGGTCTGCTGCTGGCTAGGCTATGCGATTCCTTGGATTAAGCAGCGACATGCCTTCTTAGCGCAGCCAGGGATAAACATCGATAATATCAACGACTCGCCGCCGGCAACTTTGAATCGGTGGGGCAATAATTGGCCGGTATTCGCGCCCGGTGGATTATGGCTTCTCGGGGAGCATGGTTTCGTTTCGGTCTGGCTGCCGCCAAACTTCTGGACGCCCGAGCGCGAGGCCGAAGCCGCACGTCTATTTCCTGAAGCTGTGGTGTTTAGAGTAAATGAGCGAGGGCACTGGGAGAGTGATTTTGAGCGCCGAGCCGCGGCCAAAAAAACAGCAACACACTAGCAGGCCACTACCCGAGCCCACCACTAAATCAACGCCTAACCCGCCTGTGCAATACCATCTGGGATGAGTCCCGGCCGATGCTGGAGCTGTCCGGGAATGCGGGTGCCACGGGTAGCCCCGACGAGTCGGGGATACCCGTGCGGTGCCCCAGCACGGGTGTCTCTGCCGAGCCACCCGTGGCACCTAAATTAGTTGGTGCGTTTTTCGGACGCTGAATTCCCGGACAGCCTCGGGCAAGCCAGGGGCACCCACGATGACAGCCGTCGATCGTGCATCGACTCGTGGCGCGACTGGTCTCAAGTGTCAGGCAGTGGGTGGCACTGGCGTCTCGCCAGTGCAAGCGCAGGACACGGGCAAGATGCCCGTGCCACCCGACAAGTTAGCGTGGTCTCACTACTACGTGCGCTCGCCACCGCCGGCCAACCGTTCCAGCTCGGCGACGGTCCGCTCGAGTTCCTCGACAAGGTGTGTGCACTCGCTTCCGGCCAGCGTGTTGGCGATGGCGCGGTAGTACCAGAGCGTGCCGGCGCGGCCGCCCTTGAAGCGTTGCCACAAAGACTCGCCGTGCCGGCGATAATCGTGCACCAGCGAGCGCGCGTTGTGCAGCTTGTCGGCGGCTGAGACCAGCCGCACCGAAGGCCCGGCCGTGGCCAGGTGCGCGATGTACTTTTCTTTTCGCTCGCGCCAGGGGGGCTTGGGCGTGGTGTCACTGTCGGTGCAACCCTCGACGATTGCCGCGACGTCGTCGCCAAAGATTCGGCGAATGTCCGCGCCCACCGGCGCTCCGCCCTGGTCCTCGATGGCGTCGTGCAGCACGGCGGCGATGGCCTCGACTTCGCTGCCGCCGTGTTCCAGCACGATCGCCGCCACGGCCAAAAGATGCGCGACGTAGGGCACGTCCGAGCCCTTGCGGACCTGCGCAGCGTGCAACTGGTTCGCGTAGGCCAGTGCTTCGGAAAAACGCGACGTGAGCGGCATGTCGAAGGGAGCTATTGCGTCGCGTCGAAGGGGCGCGTGGCGATGCGGCCCCGCTGGCCGCCTTCGTACAGGTTGAATTCGGCCCACACCGGCATGTGGTCGGAAATCTTGAGCGCTTCGTCGACGGTGATATTGAACTGGCGGATCATGTCGAAGACGCCCCAGCGTCCGGTGTACTCGGTCGTGGCGGCCTTGGAAAACACGATATTATCATACAGCTTGGTGCCCCGCGTGTTGCTGGCCACGCCCGAAATCGCACAGTAGACCTGCGATGCCTGGCCCAGCAGGCCCAGGTGATGATCGTCGGCGTTCAGGTCGCCCAGCAAGATCACGTCGTCCTCGCCGCGGCCGTCGTCGCGCACCGCGCGAAACACGTTGGCCAGCGCATCCACTTCCCGCGCTACCTCATCCGGATCGGTGTGAATGTTGACCAGCGAGAACGTAAAGGCCTGATCGGGCGGAGGGCCGCGCACTCGAAACCAGCCGACCAGCGGCTCGCGGTGCAGCAAGTCGTCGGGATCGGCCACGGTGTACAGCGCCCGGCGGTCCATCTCGATGCTGGCCGTGTCGCACACATAGGCGTATTGTTCCTTGCTCACCGAACGGCCCAGCCGCGGACCGATCACGTAATCGTAGTGCCGGCCGGTGGCGTTGATCGCGTCGAGAAACTGCGGCATGATTTCGTGGTGGCTGCGGACTTCCTGAATCGCCACGACATCGAACTGGCGAACGATCTCGGCCAACAGGCTGCGCATTCGCGGATCGCCCAGCTTTTTCTCGCCAAAGACTTGAATGTTGAACGAGGCAACGCGAATGGTGCCCCCTTCGCGCGCCACGGGCGGCAGCACAATGCCCGCCTCGCCCACGCCCGGCTGCTCGCCGCGCGGAGCCAGCGAGATATTCTCCAGCCCTTGAATTTGATAGTTCTGTAGCAAGACGTAGACGCCGGCAATCGCGGCGACCACGACCAGCAAAGAGAAAAGCCTGCGCATGCGCCCCTCCTTGGGCACGACAGCGTGCAGCCGCCCGCATCCGTTGCGGACTGACAACCTGGCGATATTGGGCTGGCGAGGATACTCAAACGCGCTCGTCCAATCCAGGGCAGTTTTCGGCCACCCTGGTCGTCGCAATGAATGGATCGCGCCAGCGGTGTGCGCTGCTAGCGGCGCGCCTCGCGCACGACGTGGCGCAGCTCTGGCACAATCAGCCGCTCGACGGCCAATCGCACGGCCGCCGGCGAGCCGGGCATGGTGAACACCACCGTGCGATCCACCAGACCTCCCACCGCCCGACTGAGCATCGCGGCCGGACCGATCTCGTGATAGCTGAGCATGCGAAACAGCTCGCCATAGCCGGGCAGTGGCCTGGTGATCAGCGAGCTGACGGTCTCGAACG
>CAZUPX010001072.1:0-3574 GCA_964622155.1 uncultured Planctomycetaceae bacterium
GTACCTGATCTACCCCAAAGTATTCACCGAATACGTTGCGAGTCACGACACTTACTCTGAGGTCAGCATTCTGCCGACGGACGTGTTCTTTTACGGTCAGGAGCCGGGCCAGGAGGTGGCCGTCGAGATCGAGCGCGGCAAGACGCTGATCGTAAAGTACCTGACTGTGGGCGACCCGCACGAGGACGGCCGCCGCACCGTGTTCTTCGAGCTCAATGGCCAGCCGCGGAGTATCAACGTCCGCGACATGTCACTGGAGCCCCAGCAGCCACATCGGGTCAAAGCCGATCGCGACGATCCTCGCCAGGTCGGCGCGCCGATGCCAGGCCTGGTGGTGACCGTATCGGTCAAGCTGGGCGACAAGGTGCCCATCGGACAGAAGCTGCTCTCGCTCGAAGCGATGAAAATGGAAACCACTCTCTACGCCGAGAAGGCTGGCAGGGTCGTGGAACTGCTGGTCAAGCCGGGAACACAGGTTGACACGAACGATCTTTTATTGCGTCTGGAATGAGCGGGTCCCAACGCCGGCGGAGCAAACCGATGCGAGTCGTCAAGGCCATCTTTCTGGTGTCTGGGGTGTATGGTGTGTTGCTGGTTGGGCCGTTGTATTTCATGGAACAACGAGTCGCCCAGAACTATCCTCCGCCGATCACACATCCGGAATTCTTTTACGGTTTCGTGGGCACCGTGCTGGCTTGGCAGTTGATGTACCTGCTGATCGGCACGAATCCGGTTCGCTATCGAACGTGCATCCTGATTGCCGTCGCCGCCAAGACGAGCTTCGCCATCCCCATCGCGATCTTGTACTCGCTGGACCGGATTCCGCCGATCATGTTCAGCCTGGCGATGATCGACGCCGTCCTTGCGGCGTTCTTTCTCTTTGCCTGGTTCCGCACGCCGCGCGAGTGATTTGCAATGCTGAGTCTTCTCGGCGGCCGCTGCGCTTCCAAGCGGCCAGCCTCGATGAGACCGGCTACAGAAAAGTCAACATATGTGTGTGCTGCCTCACAGACCGCACCCGAGTTGACGATCATGCTGTCGCCAGGATCTCGGACAGTGCCCCCAGCGGCAGATAGACCCAATCCGGGCGGTTATTCAGCTCATAACGCAATTCGTAGATGGCTTTCTCCAGAATGCATGCATTGACTATACGCCGAAATTCGTGCTTTGACGCGGGAATGAACGCCGCCGCGCCGGCGGTCTGCCGGTAGGCCGCCAGAAACGTGGCGCTGGTCCAGAAGCACCACGCTGCCGACCAGTCATCGATTCGCCCTGCAGCCGACGGATGGCCCTGTCGAGCATGGGCCGCGGCCGTACGGCTTGCATAATGAAAGGAGCGGATCATGCCGGCCACGTCGCGTATGGCAAATTGCTTCTCCCGCCGTTCGGCCAGCCGCCGCGCCGGCTCACCCTCGAAATCCAAAATGACGAAGTCATCGCTCGTCACTAAGACCTGGCCCAAGTGATAGTCACCGTGGATGCGAATGCACGTCGCATGGATCGGCGACCGCGTGAGCTCGTCGATCGCCATGCCGATCGTCGCTCGCGTGGTCAGGATCCGCTGCGCGATCGCCGCCACGTCCGGCATCAAGGTCGCGAGTTTGCCCTCCAGCAAGTCGAGGGTTTGCTCGGCCATTTGTCCAATACGATGTGCCCAGGCTCGATGTTCGTCGACGGTGATCGGCTCGGGCGTGAAGGCCGGTTCCTTGGTGTCGGACGCCAGTATCGAGTGCATCTCGGACGTGCGCTGAGCCAGTCGCCTGGTCCACTCCAACGTCGAACCAAACGTCTCTACCACCACGAGTGGCGGAGGCTGCCCGACGGCGTCGAACAGATCGCCGACCGGCGTGGGAATTTCATCTGCCGTTTCTGGCTTCGCGATGAACCTTTCGAGCTCCTCGCGAAGCGCCGCCAACGCAAATTCCCAAGCATCGCCCTGATTCTTGACGAATCCCTGCAACAGTGCCAGCGTCCAGGGCGCCTGACCGGGCTGACGATACTCGATGGCCCCGCACAGTGGTGGAATGCGTGCGAAGTGACGTGCGGCCAGGAAGGCGTTCAGTTCCCAGTCGGGATTCACCCCCTTCTCGATTCGGCGATACAGCTTCAGGATCAGTCGATCGCCATAGCGGACCGACGTGTTGCTCTGCTCGGCCTGTGACAGTTGCGACGCGAGCATCACGCCGCGCGGGCCGCGGACCGTATCGAATTGGGCGGCACGCACGACGGCAACCTGGCCGTTGGCGGCTGAAGAAGGTTGCCCGGCGTCGAACAGTTCGAGTAGCGCGGCACGACATGCCTGGTCGGCCATTGCATCGACCAGGACCATCGGCTGTGGCTGCCCGTCGATGTTCAACTGGCCCCACACCGACTCGTCGTCGGCAATCGCCCGCAGGGCCAAATTGCCGGAGGCCAGGGCGAGGGGGACTTGATACACCTCGGATGACCCATCGACAAAGCTGATGTCGACCAAGAGCAACTGAACGGCATCCAACAGCGCAAACGCATCGACAACGGTCACCTGTCGTATGGTTCTGGCCTTGGCGCCGAACCACCGCTTTGTGCCGATCCGTTCGGCAATGGCCCGATCGAGGCGCTCGCGGTTTGCCGGGCTCAAAAGTGCCTGCCAGCTCTCGTCCATGAACGCTCCTTGCCGAGACAACACGCACCGAGTGGTTCACGTCCCTATGGCTGAGGGAGGATGCGCAATACGTGGGCCACCGAATTCTGCGGGTCGAGCTTGACGAAGTTGCGAGGCCCTTGCCACTCGAAGGTGCCGCCGGTGAGCAAATCTTGAACGATGAATTCGCGGTCGAGATTCAACTTCAGACCGCTCCCCAAGTCGATGAATCCATGCTGCGGCTCGTCAAACGTCAAGTTCACCACCATGACGACCAGGTTCGACAGGTCCTCAGAGTGCTTGCTGTAACACAGGATTTGATCGTTGTCGGTGGCGTGGAAGCAAAGTCCGGCGTCCGATTGCAGCGCGGGGTTGTCTCGCCGCGCTCGATTGACCGCCGTGATCACGTCGCGCAAGGTCCCGGGCTGGTCGACATTCCACTGGCGGAGCTCATACTTCTCGGAATCCAGGTATTCCTCGCTGCCAGCTTCACGCGGGCGATGTTCGAGCGTCTCGTACGCCGGCCCGTAGATGCCGTAGTTGGCACCCAGCGTGGCTGCCAGCACGAGTCGCGCCACGAACGCCGGCCGGCCGCCGGTTTGCAAGTGTTCGGGCAAAATGTCGGGCGTGTTTGGCCACAGGTTCGCGCGAAAGTACTCGCGGACGCCCGTCTGCGTCAGCTCGGTGAAATACTCGGTCAGCTCGGCTTTCGAGTTTCGCCACGTAAAGTACGTGTACGACTGCGAAAACCCAAGCTTCGCCAGGCGGTACATCACCTTGGGTCGCGTGAAGGCCTCGGACAGAAATATCGCGTCGGGATAGCGCGCCTTCACTTCGCCGATCAGAAATTCCCAAAACGCGAACGGCTTGGTGTGCGGATTGTCGACGCGAAAAATGCGAATGCCCTGGCCGCACCAATACAAGAACACGTCGGTCAGTTCGCGCCACATGGCT
>CAZUPX010001073.1:0-3420 GCA_964622155.1 uncultured Planctomycetaceae bacterium
GCCGCGGCGGGCTGGGCGGCAGTCTGCAGGCGGCCTCCGGTGAGATCGGGGTTGCGGGGCATCGTGAAGACTTCGCCGAAATGATGATTGAAGCTGCCGGCCAGGTCGCGGCAGACCTCGATGTGTTGCAATTGATCATCGCCGACCGGCACGACGTCGGCGTCGTAAGCCAGAATGTCGGCCGCCATCAACACCGGATAGTTGAACAACCCGGCGTCGGCCGTCAGCCCCTTGGTTTTCTTGTCCTTGTAGGCGTGGCACCGTTCGAGCAATCCCATCGGCGCGCCGGTCAGCAGAATCCAACACAACTCGGAGACTTCCGGCACGTCCGATTGCACGAACAACGTGGCCCGCGACGGATCGAGCCCCAGCGCCAATAGATCGATCGCCGCGTCGAGCGAGTAACCCGCCAGCAGTTTTGGATCGCGGACGGTCGTCAGCGCGTGCAGGTTTGCGATAAAGTAGTACGCTTGCTGATTATCTTGCAAGTCGATGTACTGGCGGATGGCGCCGAAGTAGTTGCCCCAGTGGGGCCGGCCGGTTGGTTGAATGCCCGATAAAACGCGCATGAGTCGCGGCGTGGGGTGAAAGGAATCGCTCAGGACATTTGCAAAGTACCTACGATATCGACCATGCCCCGTGCGCCAAGTTCGCTTACGGCCGCGGGCAGTTGGTCGAGAATCGTCATCGAGACGGTGGGATTATAGAAATTCGCCGTTCCGATTTGCACGGCGCTACAGCCGGCGACGATGAACTGCATCACGTCGTCGATCGTGGCGATCCCGCCGATCCCGACGACCGGTATCCCAACGGCGCGGGCCACCTGATACGCGGCTCTTAAGGCGATCGGCTTGATCGCCGGACCGCTCAGCCCGCCGGTGCCCTGGCCCAACATGGGCTTGCGCCGCCGCCAGTCGACGGCCATTCCCAAACAAGTGTTGATTGCCGAAATGGCGTCGGCTCCGCCATCGGCCGCCGCACGGGCGATTTCGGCAATATCGGTCACGTTTGGCGTGAGCTTTGCCAGGATCGGCAGCCGGCAGGCCGAGCGCACGCCGCTAACCAACCGGCGGCACAGGCCCGCGTCGGTGCCAAAATCAACTCCGCCACTCACGTTGGGGCATGAGACATTCAGCTCCAACGCCGCCACCCCGGGCACTTCGTCGAGTCGCGCGGCCATCGACACAAACTCTTCCAAATCGTGCCCGGCGATGCTCACTACGATCGGCACTCCGAGCGAGGCCAAATACGGCATGTGATATGCAACGAAAGCCTCCATGCCGTCGTTGTCCAACCCGATCGAGTTGAGCATTCCGGCAGCCGTTTCGACAGTCCGCCAGGGCGTATTGCCCGCGCGAGCCTTGGCGGTGATGGTCTTAGGCAGGATTGCTCCCAGTCGCCCCAACTCGACCAGGTTCTCCATCTCGCGCGCGTATCCAAATGTGCCGGAAGCGACCATGATCGGATTGGGCAGGGCAAGCCGGCCCAAGCGGACCGCAAGATCGACGCCGGTGGGATTCACGCTGGCCAACCAACAGGCCCCATTCGAGAAACTACGACAACTGTCAAAGCGGCTCTCGTGTAATGTATCGGTGCTGCTTGGCGCGGGCAACTTGGATTAAGGCCGACAACACCTAGTCCGGCCAGCACGATCGATGCCGTCTGGTCACGACTCGGCCAACTCATCGAACGCTTATCGCCTCCCCCGCGACTGCCGGCCGGCGACCAATAGATCAAGCAGTTCATCATCCAGGTCCAGGCCATCGGTAATCGGCCCCGCGCTGGCGAATCGCACTGGGCCAACGATCGCGTCATCCTCGGCCCGTTGCACGACAACCGTGACACCCGCCGTGCGCTTGGCGTCCGTGCCTGGCAAAGCTGCCATCGGCGAAGAAGTGGGCGCCGAAGCACTGAAACTCGCCGACAGGCCCAGTGCGAACGCGACGGTGTTGTTGCCGCTAACGCTAGGCTTTGTTTGAAAACCTGAAGCGGGGTGGCTGTGGAGGAGCGCAGCGACACCACAGACCGCATTTTTCTGAGGGCTCGCTGCGCTCAACCCCAGCCACCCACCGTACCAAGCCGTTTTCAAACAAAGCCTGGTGTCACCGCCGGTGGCCGGTGATGCACTGGGCGCCAATGGTACGACCGCCAAAGAGGAGGCTCCGCCCGCTGTGGCATCGCCGCCGCCCGACGATGCGGGCGCAAACGGCCCGCCGGCGCCCACGACCAGGAACGTCAACTGGTTTCCCAATCCGGTCGTGCTATTGCGGGCGATGATCTGGTCGGCCGAGCTGACCTGGCCGTCGCGGTTGAAGTCGTTGACGTTACTGATCGTGGCCGGGTTGCCGATGCTATGCGGGTCGTTGCGGGCACTGGTTTCGTCGGCCGAAGTGACCTGGAAGGCGCCCACGTTGCCGGCACCCGAATCGGCCACGGCGCTGCCGAAGTAGAAGACGTAGCTGCTCGCCAGTCCGGAGTTGGTGTTCGACTCGCCCAGCGCGTCGTTGCCCTTGACGACCACTTGCAGCCAGATCTTCTGGATCGCGCCGTCGGCCCACATTAGTTCGACGCGGTCGGAGCCACCCGCTCCGGCACCTGAGCGCACCGTCACGATGGTAGGCCCCGTCGCCGTGGCCCAGGTGCTGGGCGAGTTGTTGTTGCCGACCTTGAACATGAAATCGCTGGCGGTAATCGTGCCGTGCGGGCCCGCTAGGTCGACCATGATGCCGTTGATTCCCTTGTTGTAGCTCGACACGGCCGAGAAGGCACTCGTGCCGCTGCCGGGCAGGTAGGCCGACTTGTCGGGGGCGATGGCGTTGTCATCGCTGAAGGTGGCGCCGTTGGTGACGTTCCACTTGGTCGAGCCCTTGTAGAACAGCTTTTGATCGACAACGGCCGAAGGCACGCGCAGGACCCAAGGTTCGCGGCCGTGGATGCCATCATCGGCGCTGAAAAACAGCGTGCCGTTGACGTTCGTCAGATACCGGGGGATGGAGCTAGCGACGTGATTAACGTTCTGGACCAGGACGGTTCCGGCGCTGGTGCCGTCGCTCTTCCACAGCTCCGAGCCATTGGTATCGTCAAAGGCCCGGAAGAACAGCGTGCCGTTGACGTTCGTCAGATACGTGGGTTGGGCCCACGTGCTGCCCGGGTTGATATCCTTGACAAGCACAGTGCCGGCCTCCGTGCCGTCGCTCTTCCACAGCTCCTCGCCGTTGGTGCCGTCGTTGGCGCTGAAAAACAGCGTGCCGTTGACGTTGGTCAGGGGTGCCAGAACGGAATACGCAGAGCCCGGGCGGATATCCTTCACCAGAACCGTGCCGGCCTCGGTGCCGTCGCTCTTCCACAGCTCGAAGCCATTCGTGCCGTCATTGGCCCGGAAGAACAGCGTGCCGTTGACGTTCGTCAGGGCGAACGGGT
>CAZUPX010001074.1:0-7294 GCA_964622155.1 uncultured Planctomycetaceae bacterium
TGAAACCCGGTGATGTTCATCGTGCGGTTTCCAGAATGCTCAACGGCCAGGAAGCCGGCGACATCCACCTCGGCAACCGGACGTGGGACGTCCATTTGTGGAGCATTCCGGAAGCGCGTCAGAGCTTGACTGACGTAAAAGAAATGCTGATCGATACGCCCAATGGCGAAAAAATCGAGCTTCAGCAGGTGGCAGACGTATACGTGGCGCCAACGCCCAACGCGGTCGCGCGCGAGAACCTGAAGCGCAAGATCGACATCGGAGCCAACACGCGAGGGCGCGACTTGGGATCCGTCTACAACGACGTGAACGCGGCCTTGGCCAGTATCACTTTTCCGCAGGAGTACCATACGGAGTTGATCGGCGAGTACACCGAGCGTCTGGCGGCTCAAAGTAAACTCAACCTGTGGTCTGTGATCGCCGTCGGGGGGATTTTCCTGCTGCTGCAAACGTCGTTTGGCAACACCCGGATGGCGCTGATCGCGTTCCTTTCTCTGCCCGCGGCGCTGGTCGGCGGCGTTCTGGGCGCCTACATCGGAGGCGGCATTATCTCGCTCGGTTCGCTGGTCGGATTTCTGACTATCTTGGGCGTTTCGGCCCGCAACGGCATCATGATGATTGAGCACTTCAAACATCTAGAGGACGAGGAAGGCGTCGCGTTTGGTCCCGAGCTGGTGCTGCGCGGGGCAAAGGAACGGCTGGCGCCAATCTTGATGACCACCGCCACCACCGCACTGGCGATGATCCCCCTGGTCGTTGCCGGCAGCATTCCCGGCAACGAGATCGAGCATCCGATGGCCATGGTCATCCTGGGCGGCTTGATTACTTCGACGTTGCTGAACCTGTTTGTGATTCCTTCGTTCTACCTGCGTTTTGGCGGTCGCCGGGGACCCCAGTTGCAGGAGGTGCCAGTCCTCGCGTAACGGATGATGTATCGGAGATTGGGGGTCGCACTCCAGTCTCGGATCCTGATCCGCTGGGGATCTCGGATTCAATTGGACTACTCGTCATTCATGAGGTAAGAAAATGCCGCGGAACTACGTTGCGATTGCCTTGGCAACATTGTTGCTCGGCGCGGCTGGTTGCATCGATCGCTTACTGACTTTGCCCGCGGCGCTTATAGGCGGCGTTCTGGCGCCGTTGGTGTATTCCGGCAACATCCCCAGCCAAGAGATCGAGCACCCGATGGCGATCGTCATTTTGGGCGGCCTGGTCACTTCGACGTTACTGAACCTGTTCGTTGTCCCATCCCTGTATTTGCATTTCGGCCGTGGGACACTTCCCGTGACGGCGACCGCCGGCGCCTGAATCGCGAACGTTTTTCGCAACTGCTAACCCTAGAAAATCCATCAAGAAGAGGACGAAGTTATGCAAGGACCGATCACTTGGCTGGGATCCGCGGCGATGTCGGCGATTCTGATCGTGTCGGCCGTCGCTCACTGTGCCGAAGAGAAAATCACGCCGAACGACGTGCCGAAGGCTGTGATGCAGGCGGTCAAGGCCCGATTCAAGGACGCCGTGGTGACCGGCGCGATCAAGGAAGAGACGGATGAAGGCGATGTTGTTTACGAGGTGTCCCTCACGCTTAAGGGGCAGACGATCGACGTGACCTTGACCCCCGAAGGCAAGATCGTCTTGTTCGAAGAATCGATCGCCGCCGGAGACTTGCCCAAGGCTGTTGCGAAGGCCCTCGAGGACATGCACCCGCAGGCGACGTACAAACGTCTCGAGCGGGTCGTTAAGGTCGAGAAGGGGAAGGAGAAGCTGGACTTCTACGAGGCGCAGATCGTGACGGCGGAGAAAGAGGAAGTGGAGGTGAAACTGACGGCCGACGGCAAGATCGTGGACGACTAGGTGGGTCGGGCTTGGCAGCTCGCCCGCGAGCGTTGCAATCGGGCTCGTGACCTGGGTTAATTTCTCAAATCTGTTCGCAAATCCCCTGCTCGATGAAAAATGGATCGGGCGCTGTTTTATCAATCATTTCCTTTGAGGTGCGTGATGCAATTGAGACTCATTGAAGCTTTCCTGGCGACGCTCTTGTTGAGCATGGTCGGTTGTGGCGGCTCGACAATTGGCGGGGGTGGCATTGGCGGGGAGAACAACAAAGAGCCGACCGAGCACTTTGATCCCACCAATTTTGACCGGTCGACGGTCATCGACAATCAATGGTTACCGCTCAAGCCCGGAACGCGACTCGTTTGGGAGGGAACTGGGGTTGACGACGAAGGTGACGAGGAAAGCCGTCAGGTCGTGTTCACGGTCACTGACTTGACCAAGGAAATCGGCGGTGTGCACACGGTCGTTTGTTGGGAAAAGGACATTGTCGACGGCGAGTTGGAGGAGGCAGAGATCGTTTTCTTTGCGCAGGCCAAAGACGGCACGGTCTGGCACCTGGGGCAGTACCCCGAGGTGTATAAGGACGGCCAGTTCTCCGAAGCGCCGTGCTGGATCCACGGCCTGGAAGATGCCAAGGCCGGGATCATGATGAAAGCGGAACCAAAGTTGGGGGCGCCCAGCTATTCGCAGGGATGGGGGCCCAAAGTCAATTGGACGGATCGTGCAGTGGTGTACCAGATGGGCCAAAAAGTCACGGTTCCATTCGGTAGTTATGAAGACGTTCTGGTGATCGACGAGACCGACAGGGAGGAGCCGAACGCGCACCAGCTCAAGTACTACACCCGTGGCGTGGGCAATATTCGCGTCGGCTGGCGGGGTGAAGACAAGACCAAGGAAATCTTGGAGTTGGTCAAAGTCGAGCAACTCGGTGCGGACGAGCTGGCCGAGGCCAGAGGCGAAGCGCTTAAACTGGAAAAGCGCGCCTACGAGATTAGTAAGGATGTGTATGCTCGCACTCCACCGGCAAAGCCGCTTAGCGAACGGTAAAAGGACACCCGAGGGAGATCGGGCGAGGCCAGCCAGCGTGATCGTCGAGGACTTGGACTACAGAGCCTCCGAGTAACGTCGACAACCGCATTGCTTTTTCAAATTTCACAGAGATCGAGACGAGGAAAGAGTCACATGAGAGACAGCTTCTTGCATTCCATCGTCGGTGTGCTCCTCCTTGCCGGGTCTTCGAGTGCTCAAACCGCACTCTCAGGTACCGAGGAGTTCGGATTGAGCAAAAAAGAACTCGTCCTGGCAGTCGAAAAGGTGGAAGCGTTGATCGCCAAGTGTATGCGCGAACAAGGATTCGAATACGTGGCGGCCGATTACAGGACCGTGCGTAGCGGGATGACCGCAGATAAATCGCTTCCCGGACTCAGTGAGAAAGAGTTCATCAACAAGTACGGATTCGGCGTTGCGACGCTTTACACTGGCAAACCCCCACAGCTTGCCGAGGGCTACAGTCCGGCCAAGGTCGCCTTGGGTGAACGCAACGTGCAGATTTACAAGAACCTATCTCCAGCAGACCAGGTTGCCTACAACCGCGCGCTGTTGGGCGAGAATACCGATGCGACATTTGCGGTTGGGATCGAGGGCGAGGACTTCTCGCGGTGCGGTGGATGCACACACAAGGCGATCGAGCAGGTTTTCAAGCCCGAACAGTTGAAGCCGAACTACTACAATCCAAAGGATGCCCTCATCAATAAAGACAAGCGTATGAAGGCAGCATTGCAAAAATACGGGGCCGCAATGCGCGACGCGGGGTTTGACTACAAGCATCCCGATCAGGTTGAGCCGGACGTGCGAGAACGACTCAATGCCATTACTGATGGCGGCAAATTGCCCCCGGACAAGTTGTCGCCTGACCACCAAACCGCCCTCAAGAAACTCCAGGAGTATGAGCGCAGGGTCGCCAAGAAGAATGTTGAGCTCCAGGAGGAGATCTTCGATCCCGTTGAGGAGCAAATCGAAAAAGAATTGTTCTCCCGCGATGTCAAATGATCTCTGTCCAACTGGCCAATTCAAGCAACCCCTGGGTCTCACAATTGCGACAAACGACGGTTGACGTTTCGATGCTTCGTGGCCATTTCCATTAACGGTGTGGACCAACGACGGGTTGGTTATTCGATTGGCTCGTCGCACAATCAGCCATCCACTCCTTAACCGTTGTTTACACCCCGAGCGATCATCGTGACTAGAAAGCGGTTCATATTCCTGTTCGTTGTCCTAGCCGTCGTGGTTGTTGCCGCACTAGGAGGTTGGGTGGCAGCGTCACGGATTGAATCGCCGGCGGAGGCCGCGGCTCGAACGGCGCCCCCGAAGCCATCGCCGATTCTCGTGCCGGTCGAAGAGCGTGTGCTTAGCTCCGACATCGTCACGCGCGGCACGGCCAGGTTTGGATTGCCCCAGTCGATTTCCATCGCTCCGTCGGCACTGAAGGTTGGCGCGGGATTGATTGCCACATTGCCTGTGCGGAACACCCAGTTTAAAGAAGGGGACGTAATGCTGAGTGCCTCGGGGCGCCCGGTGTTCGTCCTCCAGGGCAAGATTCCAACCTACAGGGACCTCGTCCCCGGGATATCCGGCGATGATGTGCTCCAGTTGGAGCAGGCGGTCAAGCGCCTCGGGTTCGATCCCGGCCCCCTTGATGGATCATTCGATGAGCAGACCAGTCGTGCGGTGACCGAATGGTACAAGTCGACGGGATGGGAGCCATTTGGGCCGACGCCCGAGTTGCTTGCAAGAATTCGAACTCTCGAACAGGACGTGGCGGACGCGACGAAAACCAAGGTGGTGGCCACCGCCGCCGCTGCCGCCGCGCCGTTGGCCTTAGAAACGGCGCGCGCCAAACTACAACACGCGAAACGGGCTGGCGCTGCCGACATCGCCGCCAAGATCGCCGACCGGGCTTTGGTGGTCGTGAACCCGCAATCCACAAGGACAGCCCGGGCGGCCGCCGATGCACAACTCGAACTTGCTCGCGCGCTTGCATTCAACAGCCAATTGGACAGCGAGATGGCGCTTACGGCAGCGATTGACGCGCAAAAGATCACTGAACTTGAGTCCAAGTATGCAGGTGAGAAGGCCGCCCGACTCACGGCCGAGCTGGACCTTGCCAAGCGCAAAGTTGGCGTTCAGGTGCCCGCCGATGAAGTCGTCTTTATTTCCACGCTACCCGTTCGAGTCCACGAGGTTGCGGCTCTGATCGGCAGCCCGGCCAGTGGAACCGTGATGTCCGTGACAGACCATCAACTGGCGATTGACTCCTCTCTGCCTCTCGACGCCGCCCCACTCGTCAAGCCGGGGATGCCGGTCGCAGTTGATGAACCGTCCCTTGGTATCAAATCCACAGGTGTCGTGGTCCAGGTGGCCGATTCACCAGGCACTCGTGGCGCCGATGGTTACCACAGGTACTTCGAGGTTCGAGTGGGGCAGACGGCGACGCCGATCGATGGCTTCTCTTTGCGCCTCACCATTCCGATCAAATCAACCAACGGAGCTGTCACAACCGTTCCACTCAGTGCCTTGTCCCTGGCCGCTGACGGGACGTCGAGGGTCCAAGTAGAAATCAAGGGCACGCTGGAGTACATCGTGGTCGAGCCGGGTTTGTCGGCCGACGGATTCGTCGAAGTGACTCCAATCAAAGGAACGTTAAGACCAGGCCAACTCGTCGTTGTCAGCTCTGAGAATCAAAACAACGCAGATCGACAATGACGATGGACAGCCCCACCGCGACGAACCGAGTGCTCGAGCTGAGCAAGGTTGGAAGGCAGTTTGGAACCGAACCAGCCGTACACGCGCTCTTTGACGTCAATCTTTGCCTGAACGAAGGCGAGTGGTTGTCGATTACCGGTCCATCGGGCGCGGGAAAGTCGACTCTGCTCAACGTCATCGGCTGCCTGGATCGGCCCACCAGCGGCAAGTATTTTTTGGATGGAATCGACACTGCCAGCCTGACCGACAGACAACGGGCCGGATTGCGGAGCCGTCGCATCGGATTCGTTTTTCAGTCGTTCCATCTGTTGCCTTATCGGTCGGTGCTGGAAAACGTGATGTTGGCCGAGGTTTATCGCAAGCAACCTCGCCGCGGTCGCCGAGAACGGGCGCTTGCCGCCATCGCGCGGGTCGGGCTCAGTCATCGCGCCAATTTCTTGCCGGTCACTCTGTCTGGCGGCGAGAGGCAACGCGTCGCCATCGCCCGCGCGCTCGTTGGTTCTCCCAGCATGCTGCTGTGCGACGAACCGACCGGCAATCTGGATTCGAAATCATCCGCGTCGATCCTCGACCTCTTCGAGAAGTTACACCACGAAGATCTCACGCTAATCGTCGTCACGCACAACGAGGAAGTGGCTAACCGCGCCGGCCGCCGCGTGCATATCGTCGACGGTTCGCTGACCGATATCTCGAATGGAACGGAAGCAGCGCAACCGACCAGCGCGCCAAAGAGAAGCGCCCGTTCAACGGTAGTAGCACGGTCTGGAATCACGGTTCGTGATTTACTGAATGAAGCACTTTCGGGAATGCTTGCCAGGCCAGGACGTACCATGCTGACTGTGTTGGGCGTTGTCATAGGGCTGACGGCGCTCGTGGCGACGCTGGGTCTGACTCGCACCGCTAGCAATCGCATCATTAGTCAGTTCGACCAGCTTGCCGCGACCGAGCTTTTCATCACGGCGAAGCCTGGACCGACGGGCATTGTCGACCCGAGGGCAATTCCGTGGGACTCAGCGACTCGTCTTCGCCGCCTCAACGGTGTCGTTGCCGCGGGAACGATGAGTGAGGTTGAAGTTGGGACCGCGCTAGTGAGCTCGTCGCCTGTCAGGGACCCACTGAATCAGACTGCTTTCAAGCTTTCGGTTTACGCGGCATCCCCCGGCTTGTTTAGAGCGGTCAGGGCCAACATCCATTCCGGTCGGTTTCCCGATCTGGGTCATTCCAATCGGGCGGACCGGGTCGCGGTTCTTGGTCCAGATGCTGCTCTCAGGCTCGGTATCAAGGGACTCGAGCAACTACCTGCGATCTCCATCGGCGATTACCTGTACCTGGTCGTTGGAATCCTGCGCGATGTTGCCCGTAAGCCGGAGCTGCTGGGCTCGGTTATCATATCCGAGGGCACTGCGCGCCATGATTTTGGGTTGGCCGGACCCGGTACAGTGGTAGTCGAGACGCAGATTGGCGCGGCGTACCTGATTGCCAGTCAAATACGTGCGGCCCTGCGGCCCGATAATACACGGGTTCTGAAAATCGAAGTTCCGCAAGAGCCGAAGCGCGTGCGCGATGAGGTGCAGAGTGATCTGAGCGCCATGTTCCTTCTGCTTGGCGGTTTGTCGTTAGTCGTGGGCGCCATCGGAATTGCCAACATCACGCTCGTGTCGGTGATGGAGCGGACCGGCGAGATCGGCCTGCGCCG
>CAZUPX010001075.1:0-3117 GCA_964622155.1 uncultured Planctomycetaceae bacterium
CGCCTTTCCGATCGGTGGCGCCAATCACCTGGCCTGTCTTGATTCCCGCGCCGAAAAACATTCCCCAGTAAGCACCTGCCCAATGCTCTCGCCCGCCTCCAGGTGAATTTCCGATCGAAGGCGTGCGGCCATGCTCGCTGATCACCATGACCAACGTTTCGTCCAACAGTCCTCGCTGCTGCATGTCGTCGAGAAAGGTCGGCAGGATCTGATCGAATTTCGGACAGAGCCCATCCTTAAGTCTGGGGTGATGGTTGTGGTGTGTGTCCCAGGCCGCGTTGTTGTCGGTCCAGGTGTCCCAGAACACCGTGACGACCTTCACGCCGATCTCGACCAGTCGACGCGCGGTCAGCACCGACTGCCCGAATAGAGTGTGACCGTACCTGTTGCGGACGGCAGGCGCTTCCGCGGTGACATCCAGTGCGCGGGCGACTCTCGGGTTCGCGATCATGGAGAAGGCAAGATCGCGACACTGGTCGAACGTATTCACACCCGCGCTGAGAGTGCGGTCGCTTGGCTCAAACAATTCGAGCAGCTCCCGCCGGCTGGCAAAACGTGGCTCGGAAATCCCATCTTGCAACTCGGCCCCGTCAAAGCGAAAAGTGCTCTTGGGCGTGGTCCCATCCCAAGGATCGAAACGCGTCAACATTGGAGTGGTGCCCTTGATTGAAGGCGAACCAATCTCCAGCGACCCCTCGCCGGCGAACTGTGGAATAATCGGGTTGTATGCCATCCCCAGCCAGGCTGCGTGGTGCTGCCAGCGGTTTCGGTCGGTCTTGTTGTTTAGCGCCCACGGCAGAACCATGTTCACGGGAATGCCGCTCTGGAGCATGCTGATTCCCTGATGCTTCCACAGATACTCGAGCACCGAGCCGACGTAGGGTTGATGCCGCGCGTCCTGGCCGTTGGCCTCGATCTCGGGCAGGGATTTTGACAATCCCGAAAGCGCGACCGAGACCGCGTGGTTGTTCGACGAATGGGTCATCGATCGAACCAGCGCCACACGGTGCAAGTTGCGGGCGATGTTCGGCAGGAGCTCACAAACCGCAATGCCCGGAAGGCTGCTAGAGATCGCCTTGAACTCGCCGCGACGTTCCAAGGGCGCGTCGGGCTTGGGATCCAGCGTGTCCATCTGGCTCGGCGCGCCGTACAGAAACAGTATCACGACCGACTTGGCGCGCGCACGCGTGGACGCGCGGAATCCGGCGTGCGCCTCGGAAGCTGGGAAAAGCTCCGCGCCACCAAGGCTGGCGAGTCCGCTGCCGCTGACTTGCAGGAATCGGCGCCGGCTGATGGCGGAGATTCGATCAGGAGTTGCTGGAGGTTCGTCGACCACGCGACTTCCTCGGTTGCGCTTCGAACCGTGTTGTCCAACGGTTTGACATTGGGCTCTGCCACCCATACTGTAAGGACACGGTTTGAGCATTGCAAGGCTGCGGCGCGAATCAGGCGCTTGAAGCACGAAACGCGCGCGTAGCTTCGTCAATCGCGCTGTTGCACGGTCGGGGAAAACAACATGGACAAGCTGATCATCACCGTCACCTGTGACTCGACGATGGCCTATCCCAGCAATCCCCACAATCCGACTCCGAAAGGCTACGCGCAAGTGGCCAGGGAGTATGTGCGGAGTGTCGATGCCGGCGCGAGCATTTGTCATTTGCACGGTCCCTACACGATTGACGAAACGATTCGAGACGACGGCACGCGATTGTCCGACTTGGATATTCCCGGCTGGGCCAGGCTGCGCGCCGACATTCTGGAAGGTTGTACCTCGAAACCGATCATTCAGTACGGCATCGCCAACGGACGGTTCCCACAGCGCAAGCAACTGATGATCGAACAAAAGCCGGACATGATCTCTACCTGTTTCAATCCGCACGACGAATGCTTCGACTACGAACCAGGCTGCCAGCCGGTTGAGTTGTATGGACTGCACAATCGGCCGGAATTGGAAGAGTATTGCCGAGCCACGTCCGAACTGGGCGTGAAGATCGAAGCCGAGTGTTTTCACTACGGCGGAGTGTGGAACGCGCAGCGGATGCTTCAAAAAGGTCTGCTCAAGCGACCGGTATGGATCACCTTTTTCCTGGGTTGGCGAGGCGGCAGCTACACTCCGCCGACTCCTGAAGCGATGCTGTACAACCACCACCATCTGCCCGATGGGTTCATTTACAACACGAGCGTCATGGACCCGGACATGCAGTGGCCGATTCTGACGATGGCCATCATTCTCGGCGGGCACGTGCGGGTTGGCATGGAAGACAACCCGTTTTTGGCGCCCGGTCAATACGCCCAAAGCAACGCCCAGCTCGTCGAGAAGATCGTGCGCATCTCCCGGGAATTAGGGCGCGAAATCGCCAGCCCCGGCGAAGCGCGAAGTATCATCTGGCATTGAGCCACGACCCCGACACCACCATGCCGCGAATCAACGCCGTCAGTTTTCACGAGAATCGCGGCATCGAGGCGATCTGCCGAACGGTGAAACGCGCCGGTTTCGACTCCCTTGAGCTTTCCCGCCCGCCGTTCTACGACAAGCTCTCGACCGCGGGAACTCGGCGGCGGTTCGCCGACTGGGCGGCGGATCTCGGTTTGCGTCTGTATGGGTTTGACTGTTGGGTCGAAGTCGATCCTTACGAAAAGTTCGACGAGACCCTGACGGAATTCCAGCGAGCAGTCGACTGGGCGGCCGACTTGGATTTGGGCCTGATCATCAGCCACGATCCGTGGGTCAAAGTGAACGCGGGCCGCGGCGCCGACATCTGCCTCAAGACATGCCTTAAGCTGTTCCGCCGGGTCGCAGATCTTTGCGCACAACGAGAGCTCAGGCTGGTGTTCGAACCACATCCCGACACGCTCAGCATGGACAATAACTGGGCCATCGATTTTGTCGACGCCCTGACGCAAGGGCACGCGCCCAGCTCCATCGGAATCCTGTACGATTGCTGCCACTACGGTGTCGGCCAGCCCCAGACCGGTGTCGACAGTCTCGACGTGCTTGGCCCCCGTGTCCTGCACGTACACTTTTCCGACGGCGACAAACAAACGTACGCACTCCACCTGCCCCCGGGCGACGGCCAGCTCGATCTCGATGGAATTGTTGCCGCACTGAAGCGGATC
>CAZUPX010001076.1:0-2578 GCA_964622155.1 uncultured Planctomycetaceae bacterium
GACTTTCTGGCTGATACGGCGGCTTGCGCTGCCGCGAGCCGGGCGATGGGGACGCGGAATGGCGAGCAACTGACATAGTTCAGCCCGATCTCGTTGCAGAACATGACGCTGGCCGGGTCGCCACCGTGCTCTCCGCAGATGCCCAGCTTGATGTCCGGGCGTGCCCGCTTGCCGCCAGCCACGGCGATCTTCATCAGTTCGCCTACGCCGTCACGGTCGATCGTCTGAAACGGATCGTTGGGGATGATGTCGCGTTCGCGGTACTCGTTGATAAATCCGCCGTAGTCGTCGCGGCTCATGCCCAACGCGGTCTGCGTCAAATCGTTGGTGCCGAAGCTGAAGAACTGGGCGTACCTGGCGATTTGCTCGGCGCAGACGGCTGCTCGAGGCAGCTCGATCATGGTGCCCACCAGATACTCGACCTGGGTCCCTTTCTCGGCAAACACCTTTTCGGCCGTTTCTCGCACGATCTTTTCCTGGTCCCGAAACTCGGTGGCGAAGCCGGCCAGAGGGATCATGACCTCTGGCACCACCCGACTGCCCGAGGAGTGAACGTCGCAGGCGGCCTCGAAGATCGCACGGGCTTGCATCCGCGTGATCTCCGGATAGACGATGCTCAATCGGCAGCCGCGATGGCCGAGCATGGGATTGAACTCGTGCAATTCCTGAACGCGGCGCGCGATCGCTTCGGCAGTGGTTCCAATCTTGGCCGCCAGCACGGCTTGTTCTTCGCCCGAGTGCGGCAGGAACTCGTGCAAGGGCGGATCGAGCAGGCGGATCGTCACCGGACGCCCCTGCATGGCGCGAAAAATCCCATCAAAATCCTTGCGCTGGTGCGGCAGCAACTTGGTCAAGGCCTTCTCGCGATCCTCCAGCGTGTCGGCCAGGATCATCTCGCGGAAATCGTCGATGTGATCGAAGAACATGTGCTCGGTGCGGCATAACCCGATGCCCTCGGCGCCAAAGGCGATGGCTTCGAGTGCCTGCTTGGGCTCGTCGGCATTGGTGCGGACCTTGAGCGTGCGGTGGACATCGACCCATGACATCAATTGTTCGTAGCGCCGGAAGGTTTCGGCCTGCTCGGGCTTGAGGGTCTTTGAGATCAGGACCTGCAAGATTTCGCTGGGCCGCGTTTGGACGACCCCTTCGAAGACCTCGCCGGTGAATCCATCGATGGAAATCGAGTCGCCCGCTTTGAGCACCTTGTCGCGGACGGTCAAGGTGCCGGCGGCATAGTTGATATTCAAGTCACCGCAGCCGACGATGCAGGCCTTGCCCATCTGACGGCTGACCAGCGCAGCGTGCGAACTGGCGCCGCCAAAGGCGGTGAGAATGCCCTGGGCGATTTTCATTCCGCGCAAGTCCTCGGGGCTCGTTTCGCGGCGCACGAGGATGAGTTGCACTTTGTTATCCTTGAGCCACTCCTTCTCGGCATCGGAGGCGTGGAAACAGATCTTGCCCGAAGCCGCGCCCGGCCCAGCGTTAATGCCTTTGGCCAGCAAGCGTCCGGCGTTGACCGCGGCTTTTTTCGACTCCGGATCGTAGATCGGCTGCAGGAGTTGATTGAGGTCGTCGGCAGGAATGCGTTTGGGGTTCAGCGCGTCATCCTGCGTGATGAGCTTCTCATTGACCATGTCGACGGCGATCCGCACGGCGGCAAACCCGGTGCGTTTGGCGTTGCGCGTTTGCAGCATCCAGACCTTGCCACGCTGGATCGTGAACTCGACGTCTTGTACGTCGCGATAGTGGGCCTCAAGCTTCTTGCCGATATCCACCAGCTCGCGATAGCCCTGCGGCATGACCTGGCCAAGGGTTTCCTCAATGCGCTGCGGCGTGCGAATGCCGGCTACCACGTCCTCGCCTTGCGCATTCACCAGGTAATCGCCGTTCAGACCCGGCTTGCCCAAGGCGACGTCGCGCGTCATGGCGACGCCAGTTGCGCAGTCGTCGCCCAGGTTGCCAAAGACCATGGCTTGCACGTTGACGGCGGTGCCCCACTCGTGCGGAATGCCGTAGGTGCGGCGGTAAACGACGGCCCGATCGTTCATCCAACTGCCGAACACCGCGCCGATAGCGCCCCACACCTGGTCCATCGGGTCGTCCGGAAAATCCTGGCCGGTGCCCTGCTTGATGGCGTGCTTGAACTCGGCGACAAGTTCCTTGAGTTGCTCGGCCGAGAGCTCGTTGTCGTTTTTCACTCCGGCCTTGTGCTTCTTGGCCTCCAGCAATTCCTCGAATGGGTCTTCGTCGTTCTTGTCCTTGGGCTTCATGTCGAGCACAACGTCGCCGTACATCTGCACAAAA
This sequence comes from uncultured Planctomycetaceae bacterium, assembly GCA_964622155.1. Taxonomy (GTDB): domain Bacteria; phylum Planctomycetota; class Planctomycetia; order Pirellulales; family PALSA-1355; genus CAZUPX01. The sequence continues at coordinate 2,305 of CAZUPX010001076.1, forward strand.
CGGCGGTAGCTATCCCAGGCAAAGCGCTCGTTGCCGCTTTGACGTGCCAATGCCTCTACCGTTTTGTCGTTCAGGCCGATATTGAGCACCGTGTCCATCATGCCAGGCATCGAGTCGCGAGCCCCCGAGCGGCAGGAAACCAATAGCGGATTACTGGTCGATCCGAATTCGGCCCCCATCTCCTTCTCAACTTTGGCCATGGCCTCGTCGACGAGCTTGTGGAGCTTGGGCGGATAGCTCCTGTCGTGCTCGTAGTAATAGGTGCACACAATGG
>CAZUPX010001077.1:0-10738 GCA_964622155.1 uncultured Planctomycetaceae bacterium
TGAGCCGGTCGACCCGATTATCGTGACGGTCCAGGACGGCGTGCCGGTCGCGTATCCCGAGTGTCACGGCATCGGAGTTCGGGTAATTCACCCTGTCAACCCGAAGGCCACGAGTAAGAACATGAGCCTGACGATGTTCTATGTCCCGCCGCATGCCACACTGCCAGTCGGCTCGCACGAAACGGAAGAGACATACGTGATTTTGGAGGGTCGCGGCACAATGACGTTTGCCCGCTACCAGCGCGACGTCGCCAAAGGCGACTTCGTCTACCTGCCCCCCTGGTGCGCGCACGGCATCGAAAACACCGGCACCGAGCCGCTGGTCGTGCTTATCGCTACCTCGCCGCCGAATCCGTGAATTTGTAGCCGGCCTCTATTCTGTAGCTGGCCTCTGCGAGGCCGGGCCAGCGTGAGGCCGATATTTCCGCTTGCCTTAACCTCGACGATCTGGCGGACTCGTCGCGGCCAGAGCTGATTCGGCGGGCGATGATTGCACTGGTCGGCTAGGCGCGCTTCCGCAGGCGCCAGCCCCAAGCGGCCAGTCCACCGAGACCCAAGACTGCTAGCGCCAGCGTACTAGGCTCAGGGATATGTGCCACGCGAAATCCGGTAAAGTGCGACGCGGACGACTTTTCGGCATATGCTTGTTCCATGCCATGGGCGGTGTACGCGCCGAGGCCCCAGCTACCGCCAAGGCCGCGCGAACGGTCTCCATACGCGTACTCGGTCCACTCCTGAACGTTGCCCCCTGATCGAAAGTGCCGTAGAAGCTGCTGGACTGGGTGTAGGCCCCCACATCGGTCAGGTAATTGTCAGTGGTGCTATATGGCGACGGTCCGGCGACGGAGCCGAAGTTGCCCGTGTTCGATGGCACCGGCGCCGCGCTGCCCGGCGGCAGGACCGCGTACGGAATGCTGTTGGTCCGCGTTGCATAGAACCAATAATTGTCGCTGTCACCACCTTGGTCGGCCGGCTGATGGTAGGCGGCCTTGTACCACTCATCTTCTGTGGGAATCCACCATGTGGCGCGGCTGTTTCGATTTGCAAGCGAATAGCCCGAGCTCGTAGTCGCCCCACGCAACTCGTACGAGCCAACTTCGGTCGTGCTATAGCTCTGCGCGCCGGTCGGCTGGCCATTGTGCAACCAGTTGACAAATCGGGCCGCGTCTCCCCAACTCACGTATGTGACAGGATGGTTCGGTGAACCGATCACGCTGTAGATGTAGCTGCCTGAAGAGCCGCTTTGCGCGATGCCGGCGATGTTCAGGTCGGTCGCCATCCGTGTGTCGTAGAGGCCGTAGGTGTCCGTGGCCGCGACCGCGTTAAGAAACGCCGTGTATTGCCCGACCGTCACCTCGTACGTGCCGATGCGGTAGGGGTAGGCCACGCTGCCCCAGCGAGGACTGAGGCCAATCTGTAGCCAAATCGGGTCGTTGCCGTTCCCCATGTTGCGGACGGGCACGGTGTCGATCGCGATGGCCGCGACCACCACAGGCGTCGGCGCGACGTACTGTAAAAGGAAACCAAGGCACAGGATCGCGGCACAACGGCCGCCGCCCCAGCGGTGCGCAGCATGCGCACGGCGGGCGTGCGAGAGACGGAAGTTTTTCATGGCTCTGTTCCATATAACAACGGATGAAGGGGAATAAAGATGGCTTCCGCGAGGCAATTGCACCACAGAAGTTCAAACGCGCTTTCGTGTTCGTTTGCCCCGACGATCCGGTCAGTGATGAAACACGACCTGCGTCCCTCCAGTCCCTGTATATCACACCCCGTCCGTGGGGTCAACTATTGTGTCCATGCACGCGCCTTGGGTTGCTTAAAGAGAAATACAGCCCGCCGACAACGCCTGTCAACGGGCTGCTCTTGTGGAAAAGTGGACCGGAAGGGAGTCGAACCCTCGACCTCTGCATTGCGAACGCAGCGCTCTCCCAACTGAGCTACCGGCCCAAAAAGTGGCTGTCGCGCGCGAAAAACGCGACCGCGGCTGTTATTCTAAAAATACGCAGCCGCATTGTCCAGGCGAACGGCGCGCGGTCGCGGAACCTCTTTCAAGTGTGCCACTGGCTCTGCCAGTGCTCTTGACTGATCGTTGGGCATGACACTCACTGGCATAGCCAGTGGCACACGAGGTTCGAACCTGAATGCCCATCACGGCTCCAAGCCCAGGCTCTTGCGATACGCTTTGCGCTGCGCGTTGTGGCCGAGCCTCTGGGTGATCGTGCTCCACTCGGATGCCGCCTGTTTGAGCGCGTCGGCGGGCGATTTTTCACCGCGCACCGCCTGGGCGACCGCCGTGTCAAGCGCTGCTAGATACTCCTCCTGCCCTTCGATCCGCGGCGCGAACAGATAGCTTGACCGCCCGAACGCGTCGCGCACGCTGCGCGCGTACTGCTGGCCTGCGGCGGCGTCGATTGATGGGTCGAGCCACGGCCGCGGTGCACGCATTTGCGACTTGCGAAACAGCGTGGTGGCGGCGCTGGCGGCACTGGTCGTGCTGCCCCAGTCGCGGCCGCTCAACCAGGCCAGCAGGCCAAAAGCCTGTTCGGGGTATGACGAAGCCCGCGCAATCGAACCAATCCGGCCGGCCAGACCCAACAGCGGAACGCGCGTGCTTTCGCCGGAAGGACGACTCTCCCACGCGCGGCTGGCAATGTTGTAAGCACGGGGCGAACCCGGCAGCTCGAAAAAACCAATCTTGCCCGCCAAGTCCACCGACTCAAGCTCGCCAGAGCCCGCACGGCTGGGCCAACTGATGGCTAGCGCCGTATGTCCGGCCAAGAACTCTCGTCTCACCGCCGCCGGGTCGAGCTGGAGCACATTGGAGGAGCCGAGCCTGGCGTCGGCCACGAGCTCTTCCAGCGCGCGAACGAACGCCGGGCCGGCCACCAGCGGTTCCATCGTGTCGATATTGAAGAGCGTGGAATAATGGTCGCGGTGCCGAGCATAGGGCGCGGCGCGAGCCAACAGAGTCCGTCCCGCCCAGCCGGGCGCCAACGGCTCCAGTGTGCCGTGCCACGGTGCGTCGGCAGCGGGCGCCGAGTCGCCAAGGTTCTCGCGGCGCCCCAGGAACTCGGCCAGTTGATGATACTCGCTCCAAGTTTGAGGCACGCGACGGCTAATCTTGCGCAACAAGTCGGCTCGATAAAAGCAAGTCAGCACCGGCGAACCAAACGAGACACCGTGCGGCACCCCAGCCCAGCACGTCTCGCCGACTTGCAGCAACTCGAACACATCGGGCCAGTCCAGATCGGCGCTGGTCGCATAGTCACTCGGCAGCGGCCCGATCCAATCGCGCTGGGCCAGCGGCCCGAGCTGGCCCGAGGGAAAGATCAGCGCGTCGATCGGCGAAGGGCAAGATTCTCGTGCAAGCAGTTCGCCGGCGGTCATCTCAGAAATCGAAATGGTCGCGCCGGTTCGTGCCTTCCAATCGCCGCGTAGCCTGCCGATTGCCGCCGCCATGCCGGGGTCGTCGACAACCAACAGGTGCAGTTCAATCTCCGCGGGTGCCGCCTTGCTCGATGATTCGACCGATGCCGTCCGTGGTGTACAACCCAGCGGCGTACAAGCAAACAACCACAGCCCGCACCAAATCAACCGCGAGCCAATTCTTCGTTGATTCATGCACCGCCCAATTCAAGACCCAGGTGAACAACCGGTCCGCTCCGCTACTGGCATCCTAAAGCCCGCCGCGTCAAGCGGTCAATCCGCGCGTCACACCACACGCTCTGTTCTACTAGCGCGACAATGCCAACCTGTCGGGTGGCACGGGCATCTTGCCCGTGTCCCGCGCTTGCACTGGCGACACGCCAGTGGCACCCACTGCCTGTGAATTAAGAGCAGTCGCACTACTCCGTTGTTCGTCCGACTGTTCCCTGTCACCTGTTTCTTATCCCCTCGCCCTGACTTGGTTGCTTGCCCTCCATCAGCCAAGGTACAATCCGCCACACTTATCTCACCTCGCACTGACTTTCCGACATTGTGATTGACATCGCCGATGAGCATCTACCTAGGCATCGACATCGGCACTTCCGGCACCAAGACCCTGGCCATCAACGCACGTGGCAAAATCTTGGCGGAGGCGACAAGTCTGTATCCGTCCTACCACCCCAAGCCGATGTGGAGCGAGCAAGACCCGGAAGACTGGTGGCAGGCCACGGTCAAGACGGTGCGCGCGGTGGTCAAACAGGCTAGGCTCAAACCGGCCGACGTCAAGGCCATTGGACTCTCGGGCCAGATGCACGGCTCGGTGTTTCTCGATAAGCGCAATCGAGTGATTCGCAAGGCGCTGCTGTGGAACGATCAGCGCACGGCCGCCGAATGCGACGAAATGGAGCGCCGCGCCGGCGGCCGCGCCGAGTTGATCCGCATGGTCGCCAACCCAGCGCTGACCGGATTCACGGCTCCCAAAATTCTCTGGCTTCGAAATCACGAGCCGCGGCACTTTGACAAGACCGTCAAGGTGCTGTTGCCCAAGGATGATGTGCGCCGGCGGATGACCGGCGAGTTTGCCACCGACGTCAGCGACGCCAGCGGCATGCTGCTGTTGGACGTGGCACGCCGCGATTGGTCGACTGAACTCTTGCACAAGCTCGATCTCGATCGCTCGCTATTGGCCCGGTGCTACGAATCGGAGGAAATCACCGGCAAGCTCAGCAGGGAAGGGGCGCAAGCCCTCGGGTTGTCGACCGACTGCGTGGTCGTGGGTGGAGCCGGCGATTGTGCGGCCGGAGCGGTTGGCAACGGCGTTGTCAGCCGCGGCACGCTTTCGACCTCGATCGGTACATCGGGCATCATGTTCGTGCACAGCGACACGGTCGAGGTCGATCCGGCCGGCCGACTGCACACGTTCTGTCACGCCGTACACGGCAAGTGGCACATGATGGGCGTGAGCCTGTCCGGCGGCGGGTGCCTGCAATGGTTCCGCAATCAGTTGTGCAAAGCCGAGATCGCCGCCGCCGCCAAATCAAAGATCGATCCCTACGACGCGCTGACCGCCGAGGCGGCCAAGATTCCACCTGGCAGCGAAGGCCTGATCTTCTTGCCGTACCTGTCGGGCGAGCGCACTCCGCACGCGGACCCCGACGCGCGGGCATGCTTTGTCGGCCTGACGCTCGCGCACACGCGCGGACACATGGTCCGCGCGATCATGGAAGGGGTCAGCTATGCGATGCGCGACAGCCTGGAGATCATCGAGGGTCTCGGCGTGCCAGTTCGTCAGATTCGAGCCTCGGGCGGCGGATCGAAGAGCCCGCTGTGGCGGCAAATCCAGGCTGATGTTTTTGGTCAAAAGGTCGTTACGCTGAACGCCGAAGAGGGGCCGGCCTATGGCGTTGCTCTGCTGGCCGCGGTTGGGGCCGGCGCATTCAAAAATGTCGAGGAAGCCTGTGCCGCCACCATCCGCGTGGTCAAGCAGACTCCGCCCGACCGCAAGGCCAATAGCTATTACGACCAGGCGTTTCCGATCTACCAGGGTCTGTACCGCGCTCTGAAAGACGACTTCAAGCGGATTGCCGCCGTCGAGAATCGCAAGTAGGATTCTTCGACACATTAACCCGACGCGCCAGCGAGGGATTCCGAGGAATTTCAAGCCACTGGAAGAATCCCTCGCTGGCGCGTCGGGTTAGTATGAGGAGCACGCCATGGCCGTTCTCTACTTGACTGAAACGGACGTCGACCGCCTGGTGGACATCAAGGTGGCCATCGAAGTCTGCGAAGAGGCCTTTCGTCGGCTGGCCGACAAAGAGGCCGAAAACATTCCGCGAGCTCGGGCGCACGCGCCGGGCATCATCCTACACTCGATGAGCGCCGCCGCAGGCTATCTGGGCGTGGTCGGTTGGAAGAACTACACCACGACACGCCAAGGAGCGCGGTTCCACGTCGGGCTCTATGACCAGTCTGGCACGATGTTGGCACTGATCGAAGCCGACAAACTCGGCCAGTTGCGCACGGGCGCCGCCACCGGCGTTGCCGTCGAGGCGATGGCCGATCCGGGAGCAACCGAATTAGGCCTGTTCGGGGCAGGTTGGCAAGCGGAAAGCCAGTTGGCCGCGGTGGCCGCCGCGCGGCCGATCAAAGTCGCCTATGTCTACAGCCGCGACCCGGCTAAGCGCTCGCACTTTGCTGATTCGATGTCGCAGCGGCTGGGCATCGAAGTCCGCGCCGTCGACCGGCCGCAGGAAGCCACCGAGGATTTGCCGATCGTCGTCACCGCCACGACCAGCCGCGGGCCCGTTTTTGACGGCAATTGGCTGGCCGAAGGCACGCTGGTGTGCGCCGCCGGGTCGAACTGGCTGAACAAGGCCGAGATCGACAGCACCGTTGTTCGCCGCGCGGACAACATCGTGTGCGACAGCATCAAGGCCTGTCAGAACGAAGCCGGCGACTTCGTCGAAGCCATCGAAAAGGGAATCTTCGACTGGTCTCGGGCCGTCGAATTGGGCGACGTCGTCACCGGCCGCGCCACCGGGCGCAACACGCGCGAAAGCATCTGCCTGTTCAAATCGGTGGGCCTGGCAATCGAAGACGTTGCCCTGGCCGCCAGGGTTCTCGCCCTGGCTCGCGACCGAAACTTCGGCCGCGAGCTGCCGTTGTGATTGCGCGAGCCGCGGGCTGGTCCGACCTATTCTCGACGAGTGACCCAGTCAAGGAATCTTTAGCGTACCACGCGGTGGGAAGATGCCTTCTTGAATTAACGCTCGTCGCATGGCAACGCGGAAATCACGGTTGATTGCCAGGACGTGCAGCGTGACACATCCGACCGGGGTGATCCCTTCGAGTTCGGGTCCGTTCCAGCGGAAGTGATCGCTCCACGAGTCACGACGCGGATGGAACAGACGCACCGTTTGCTGCAACACCGGATCGAAGCCGGCGACGTTCGGGCCCTTGTGATGATTGCAGGAGAAACATGCCAGTGCGAGATTCTCCTGGATTGTCCGTCCGGAGTGTTGCACAGCGATAATATGGTCCAACTCAAAGGGAAGGGCGTCGTAGGCTTGCGGCACCCGGCAATACTCGCACTGGCCGTTTGCCCGCGACCACACTAGCTCCTGGAGCGGCTTGTCCACAGCCATTACGAGCCGGCGTCGGTTGAATCGCGCAGAGCCATACGCGCTTTCGATTGAAGAATCGCCAGATAGTGTCCGACGCGTTCGTAGTTGTCGATTTCTCGTCGTTCGTCGGCGGTCAGTGTCCCTTGCCTGGCCTTCTCCGCCAAGACGTGCATGCGCTGCGTGTCCTCAGCGCTGAATCCCACGGCCAGCAGCGAACGCGCGGCCTCTTGAGAGAGCCCGGGCTCACTCGGCAGCACAAGCCGTTCAAAAATGGCCGTCTCGCTGGTCGATTCGATTGACATGCTGGCTTGATGAAGGGTGCAGCTTAATAGAACGCATCCAGCCATCCCATTATCCCGTAGCCGTGCGCAACGGTCAACCAATCCTGTCGGCGACGATCGGCGCCTGACGTTCCGGCCGTCGACGGCGCATCCGATCGCCTGTCGAGCGCGTCGAGCAGAGCGCCTTCACGTTCTCCGACATCATCAAGATGTTAACGAAATCGGAGTAAGTCGTCGCGCCGCGATCAAATGGCTACCATGCCCGCGCCTCGCCGTCATGCTCACTCTCTAATTCATTTCCTCTTAATTCACTAATTAGTTGTGGCGCCGCCGCCGGGCGAGAAAGTAGGCCCCCAGGGCACCAAAGAGGCAGAGGGCGAACGAGCTTGGCTCGGGGACGATGGTTGCTAAGCGGAACCCGGTGACAGTACCGCCATCCGCCGGATTGCTGTTCCCCCGCCCGCTGGCGGCAAGCGAGATGTTTGAGAACCATTGACCGCCGCGAAAATTTCGAAATGTGCCAGGGACATCGCCGTCAATAATCAAGCCCTCGGTCCACTCGATGGCGTTGCCGGCTTGATCGAAGGTGCCGTAGGGACTCATGGTGAACGTGTAAGCCCCTACGTCCGTGCGGTAGTCCAAAAACGAGTTGAAAGTCGTCGCGCCCGTGACTGCAAATCCATCGTTGTAACCGTTGGCAAATCCATCATTGATCTTGAGATTGGCCGTATTCGACGGCGTTGGGGCATCGTCACCTGGGGGCTGGTCACTATATGGGAAGGCGTCGGCTGATGTCGGATAGTTCCAATAGTTGCCAGTGAGGCCATCGTTCTTGTGGTAGGCAGCCTTGTACCACTCGCTTTCCGAAGGGATGAACCATTTCGCGCCGGGGTTCCGTGTAGCGGCATTCAACGCCGCGTTCGTCGTTGCGCCATTCAGGGTGTAGGCGCCGTCTTCTGTTGTGCTTCCATTTTGCAGACCCGTTGGCTGACCGTTATGAAGCCAATTGGCAAACCGCGCTGCGTCACCCCAGGACACAAAGGTCGCCGGCTTGTTCGGTGTCCCGGTTACGCCGTAGATATAGCTACCCGACACGCCGCTCCGCGCGATCCCGGCGATAAGCGGCGTGGGGGCCATTCCGGTGTCATATAGCCCGTACGGGTCAATTCCCGCGACCGCATTCAGAAACTCGGCGTATTGCCCCAGAGTGACCTCGAACTTGCCGATGCGGTACTCATAGGCCACGGCGCCGAACAACAGGTTGCCTGGGTTATTGGATGTGGAGAGTTCGTCCGGCGCATTACCGGCATTGCCGACCGGCACCGTGTCGATAGTAACCGCTGACGCTTGCGGAAGTGAAAAGAGAAGCGCCGCCAAGGCGGCAATCAGCGAGATTGTTCGGCGCACTAGCGTTCCCCCGGCGTTGATCGAGCGGCGACACTCAGCTTAACCGCCCGCCCGCCAAGAGTCAAAGAAAATAGCCGGCCGAGGAGGCCGCGCAACCCTCGTCACGATTGGGAATCAGTCGGCCCACAACACGCCGACTTGCCGCTCCGGCGTGGGCTCACGCTTCGCCACAGTAGCTCCCAGCGATCTCGTGCGTGCTCGACGATGCAGCTTCGCAGATTCCGCTTCTCACCTACCGCTTATCAATCGGCACCCAGGTCTTGGGGTCGGGGCCGGTGTAGCGGGCGCGGGGGCGGATCAGGCGGTTGTTGTCGAGCTGTTCGATCACGTGGGCGGCCCAGCCGGTCACGCGCGACACGACGAACAGCGGCGTGTACAGATCGACGTCCAGCCCCATGTAGTGATAGAGTCGGGCGCTGGGCCAATCCAGATTCGGCGGCAGGTTCTTTTCGCTCTGGACGATCGACTCGATCGTTTCGGCCATGGCTTCCATATCTTGGTTGCTCGTCTCGGAAGCTAGCTCGCGGCACAGCGTGCGTAGATAGGCGGCCCGCGGATCGCCGGTCTTGTACACTCGATGGCCGAAGCCCATGATCCGCCGTTTCTCGGCCAGGGCCTTGCGAATCCAGCCCTCGGCACGTTCGGCCGTGCCAACTTCCTTGAGCACCTCCATCACCGCTTCGTTAGCCCCACCGTGCAGCGGGCCCTTGAGCGCTCCGATTGCCGCCGTGATCGCCGAGTGCATGTCGGAGAGAGTCGAGGCAACCACGCGGGCGGCAAACGTCGAGGCGTTGTACTCGTGCTCCGCGTACAAGATCAAGGACACGTCCATGGCCTTGGTCAGTCGCTCGGTCGGTGCCTTGTCGAACAGCATCCATAACACATTGCCGGCCAGCGACAGCTTGGAATTGTACGCCACCAACTTCAATCCCTTGGCCAGGCGATACCGGGCCGCCATGGCGACCGGCAATTGAGCCAACAGATGCTCCGCCTTGCGCAGGTTTGCGGCGTGGCTGCCGTCGGCCGTGTCCGGATCCCAATGTGCCAGGGCGCTAGCAGCCGTGCGCATCGCGTCCATCATCGGCACGCCGCCGGGAATCTTGGCAAACAGTTCCGCCAGGGCCGGGGCGATCGAGGCGCTGGCGCTCAAACGCTCGCGAAACGCCGCCAGCTCGTGCTTGGCCGGCGCGTCGCCGTGCAACAGCAGGTAAGAAACTTCCTCGAACGTCGCGTTCTCGGCCAGGTCCTCAATCGAATAGCCACGATACTGCAAGCCGCCGGCAATCGTGCTGATCGCCGTTTCACCGGCGATGACGCCTTCCAATCCGGGGCTATAAATCGGTTCGTCCATCCCGGTCCTCTCAGATGCCTCGTGTCGCAGCGTCGGTCGGCGTGCGACGGTTCTACTCGGGTCTCGCTGCGGGTGAAAAATAGGCCCGGTCGCGAGCCTCGTAGTCACTATACCCCAACAAGTCGTACAGCTCCTGCCGGCTCTGCATCAGGTCGAGCAGTTCGGCCTGAGTTCCCTCGCTGGCAATCAGGGCCAAGGCCGCCTCGGCCGCCTTCATGGCCACGCGCATCAGGGTTACCGGGTAAATCACGGCCGCGTAGCCCATCTCGGCCAGCTCGTCGAGCGAGAGCAGCGGGCTCTTGCCAAACTCGGTCATGTTCGCCACCAAGGGCGCGTCAATCGCATCGGCAAACTGTTCGAACTCGCCAGCGTCCTGCAAGGCTTCTGGAAAAATCCAATCGGCTCCCGCTTCGAGATACCTCTTCGCCCGGTCGACAGCCTCATGGATGCCCTCCACGCCCCGCGAATCGGTGCGAGCGATGATCACCAGGCTGGGGTCGATGCGGGCCGCCGTCGCGGCGCGGAGTTTTGCACACATCTCATCGCGCTCGACCAGCGCCTTGCCCGACAGGTGGCCGCAGCGTTTCGGGAGCATCTGATCTTCCAACTGGATGCCCGCCGCCCCGGCCGCCTCGAGCTCGGCGATC
>CAZUPX010001078.1:0-9142 GCA_964622155.1 uncultured Planctomycetaceae bacterium
GCCAAGGACTTTGCCGGCGGCTTCGGGGTTGGACAATACGGCGGTCAAGGTGGCGTTCTGGGGCGCGTCGTGCGCCACTTCTTCAAGCGTGACCGCCGCCCTGTGGCACTGGTGTTCGCCTACCTGACTGGCATATTCCGCAGCCTGGGACATCAGGTTGAGTACTCGCTGGATCGCGTGCCGCCTGGGGCCGACGTCTATGTCTTCAACCCCTCTCTGATCACCCTGGCGCTAGAGCGACAGGCGATCGCCCGAGCATTGGCGGTTTCGCCCGGCGCTCGCGTGCTGGTCACGGGCGCCGTGGCACATTCCATGCCCGAGGCGTTCGAGGGCTTGAACGTCACAGTGCTGCGCGGCGAGAGCGAGCAATTGTTTTGGAAGCTGGATGAAGTGTTGGCCGCGCAGGACCGGGTGTTTGAATTGGGCAAGGTCGGCGATCTCGACCTGCTGCCATTTCCCGACTGGTCGTTGTTCTCTCCGCGGCGGTTTCGCATCAGTTATGACTTTTCCAAGTTTCCCACCGCGCTCATTCAGCAGAGCCGCGGCTGCACGCTGAAGTGCAACTATTGTCCGTACATCATCATGGAGAACGCCACGCGGCTGCGCTCGCCCGAGAGCGTGGTGGCAGAGATGCGAGCGGGGATCAAGGCCCACGGGTTCCGCTCGTTCAAGTTTCGCGATCCACTGTTCGGCATCGACCGCCGCCGCGTGCTTCGCCTGGCCGAGATGATTGGCGGGTTGCCGCGAAAAATCCAGTTTTCGATCGAGACGCGCATCGACCTGCTGCGAGAGGACCTGTTGCGCATCCTGCGCGAGGTCGGGCTGACGAGCATTACGGTGGGCATCGAATCGCCATCGGAAGAGACTCTGCGACACTACCATCGCGCTCCGATCCGTGACGATCGGCAGCGCGATTTCATCCTGCTGTGCCGCACGCTGGGCATTCGCACCGTGGCCGGTTTCATGGTCGGATTTCCTGACGATACCGAGGAGTCGATCCACGCCGTGCTGCGGTACGCTAAGTCGCTCAACCCGACGTTTGCCAATTTCAACATCGTGACGCCATATCCCGGCACCGAATTCTACGAGCAGATCAAGTCGCAGATTGCCACGTTCGATCCGCAGCACTACACCGTCTATACGCCGGTTCTGAAATACCGCAACTTGACCAGCCAGCGCGTGTCGGAATTGCACGCCAAGTGCTTCAAGAGCTACTATTTTCGCACGCGTTGGTTGCAAGCCAGTGCGCCGGTGTTGTGGCCCGGCTTGCGAAAACTCGGCCTCGGCTCCGCGGCTCCGCGGCGTGCCGACCTGCAACCCCACGTCGGACCACCGAAGCCGCACGCCCCGTTGCTCATCGTCGATCCGCCCACGTCGGCCACACCCATGACTTCCGACCATCATCGCCAAGGCGGCGAAGCCGCCTGATAGACGCTCGGCGCAACGAGCATCAGGCGAGGGCAGGTGGGCCCGCTCAACGGCCCCATGTGGTGACGAGCAAGTCGCCACAGTGCTTAAAGGTGACCCGCACTCTGAACCCGCAGCACCACTCGTAGATCGCCACATCGCGGCAGAAGATGCCTGTGGTCGAGCAGACCGTCGGCTCACCCTTGCAGCAAGCCGGCATGCAAATCGGCACTTCGACCTCGCAGCCGGTGCACGGGTTCTTGACCGTCAGCACTGTTTCAATCGGCGGCTCGCACCCACAGCAGAGCTTGGGTCCTCTGTGATGGAATGTAATGCACGGCTTTGGGCAGCACGGCGGTGGGCAGACTGGTTCAGGGCACGGTAGGTCTTCAAGAGTCGTGCGGTTCAAGCTGGCCGTCCGTACCGTCGCTGGCATATCCTCCGAGCGCCGTTCCGTTATGCGTGCTGTCGCTAGCGGTGCTTGCGCGGCCAATACGAAGGCCGCGAGAATCATCGCAGCGGCCGTCATTCGCTGGTTCAACATTGCTTGTAGCCCCCTAATCAACGTCGATATAAATCCTCAACAGGCTAAAAACATGACATATCTTACGTTTTCCGCAAGGCCTGCTCAATTTGTGCATTCAATCTAACGCACAAACTCCAACCTGCTCACAACTTACGGTCCCCCCATCATTCGGGGGGCGAGAGTGTTGGCCGACATTTCCGGCCGATTGACGCCGAGGAATCCTGTTCGTAACGCTCCTAAGTTGCGGTTGTGACCTAAAGTTGTTGAAGGCGGCGATTTGTTGTTTCTCATCGAATGTTGCTTTTCGCAAGGCGCCAAGGCGTCGGTCCAGGTGGGCGCAGCGGGCCATGTATCGGCCGTGGCGGAACTATGGGTGCCAACTTGTCTGCGCTCGCCAAGTCGTTTGATGTTCCACTACGCGACCTCGTTCGAGAGCTGCGCCGTGGCTATCAGTCGATTTCAGAGTGCTTGGAGCAAACGACGGCCGAGTGCGACGCGCGTGCTGCAGAACTGGCCGACTGCCAGCGCCAGTTGGCCGACGCGCAGCGCATGATCGTCGATCAAGAGCTGCAAATGGCCCAATGGGCCAACGGGCAGGCTACCGAATCGAATCGTTGCGCCGCTCATAAAGAGCAAATGGAAGCCAAACAGTGGGAACTCGATCAAACGATCGAGCGACTCCGACTTGCCGAGGCCGAGAACGCGCAAAGCAAAGAGTGGCTGCAGGGCCAGATCGACCAGAACCGCCAGATTCACACCGAAGTGGAGCGCATGTCGTCGGACAACGACCGCTCACGCAATGAATTGGCTCAATTGCATGCTCAGCTCACCTCGTTAACCGACACGGCTGTCGGCGCTGCCGAGTTGCGCGGCCAATTGACCGCGGCGCAAGAAGAATTGGCGCGGCTGCGTGAGCAAGCGACGAACTATCCGGCCAGCGCCGAGCTGACCGATCAAATGGCCGCCGCCAATTCCCAAGGCCAACAGTTGGAGGCGACCCTTGCGGAGCAACTGGCGCAACTAACTAAATTGGCCGACGCGGCCGTGGACGCCTCCGACTTGCACGGCCAACTTAAGGCTGCGCAACGCGAGCTTGCGCGTCTGCGAGAGCAAACAACCAACAGCCCGGCAGACGACGAGCTGCGCGCGGAATTGTTGGCCGCAAAGGCCGACCGAGCGCAATTGGAAGCCGTGCTAGCGCAGCAACAAGCTCACATGGCGGCCCTGACCGATTCAGCCCTCAACGCGGCCGAATTGCGCGGTCAGTGGACTGCCACCCAAGAAGAGTTAGTGCGACTGCGCACGCAAAGCATGGGCAGCCCACCCGAGACTGAGCTGCGCGAGCAGTTGACCGCCATGACGTCCGAACGCCGACAATCGGAAGCCATACTGGCACAACTACAGACGCAACTGGCGATGCTGACCGACAGCGCCGCCGAAGCCCACGTGGCGCGGCAAGAACTGGGGGATGGAGGCGCGTTGGAGACCGAGCTGCGCGAGCAATTGACCGCCGCAAAGGCTGAGCGCCAACGGTTGGACGCCGTCCTCGTTGAACAGCAGTCGCAAATATCGGCGTTGACTGAGACGGTGGTCAACACCGCGGAGCTGCGCGGTCAGTTAACTGCGACGCAAGCCGAAGTGTCGCGGCTCCGCGAACAGGGCTCTGGCAAAGGAGAGGAAGTGGCATTGCAGGTCGAGTTGGCGGGCGCTAAGTCCGAGCGGCAGCAGTTAGAAAATGAGCTGGACCTGGTCCGTCAACGGGCCGCCGAGTTGTCGGAATCACTCGACGATCAAAAACGGTCGATCGCCGCCGAGCGACAACACTGGAGTGAAGAGCTGCGGCAGCTTCGCCGAGCCGTCGAGCGGCAATCCGAAATGGTTGTCCGGCGCGCGCGGCGTGCCGGGTCGACCGATTCTGGTGACGCCAATGGGACGCCCAGCGCCGGCGGGCAACATGCCGACCCCGTCGTTGATACCTTACGAGAACAGTTTGAAGCGTTGCAGAAAAGCAAGAGCAGGGAAGCCGTGAGTGCATCGAAGAAGGATGGCGTTGAGACCAGATCGTACCGAGTCGTGTGAGGATCCTATGCAATCGAGCAAATTGTCTTCTGGATTCGATGTGGCCGGTTGTCCGGCGGTGGAGGATTTTCCCGCGAACCGACTACGTCGGTGGTTCGGTGGGGCCTTCTTGGCGGCGTGCGCTCGAGCGCTGAAGCGGAAGCGCGCAGCGACCGAGGGAAAACCCTGCGACCAGAGCGCGGACATACCCGCCGAAGTGGTCCCCGAGCCAGACCCAGATAGCGACAATTCCGCGGTGTCGCTCGTCGAGCGGATGCTCGCCCAGAAGCGCTATGCCTTGCTGCTGCGCCCGCAGTTGATCGTCAATCTTTCGGTCGAGCAGCTTGCGCGGGCCCGCACTGGAGTGGCCGATAGCATGTGCGTGGTCCCTGGCGGCGAAGTCGTCCTGCGGCCGGTCGATGGCGAGGCCGAGGAATCGTCCGCGACGCAACCCCATTCGCTTCGCGTCGACGGTTATTATCTTGATCGTCACCCGGTAACGAACGCTGACTACTATTCGTTCGTGGCTGGAGGCGGCTATGAGCAGATGGCGATTTGGGACCGTGAGATCTGGCCGGCGCTGCTGGAGTTTGTCGACCAAACGGGCAAGCCCGGTCCGCGATTCTGGCGCAACGGCCACTATTCGCAGGGCGACGGTCGCCATCCGGTCGTAGGCGTGAGCTGGTACGAAGCGACTGCCTACGCTCGCTGGATCGGCAAACGATTGCCCATCGACGCCGAATGGGTCAGGGCGGCGAGCTGGCCGGTGGCGATCGCTGGTGGTCCGCTCGTGCAGCGACGCTACCCGTGGGGCGACGCCATGGACCGCAACCGCGCGAACCTGTGGGGCGGAGCGGGACGGACTGTGAGCGTAGACGAGTACCCCAGCGGAGTCAGCGTGGGGGGCGCTCAACAGTTGATCGGCAACGTCTGGGAGTGGACGGCCGATCCCGTAGCCGTGACCGACCCGACCGATCCCCAGGCCGCCGGCCTACCGACGGTCTTCAAAAGCATTCGCGGTGGCGCGTTCGACACTTACTTGGATTGTCAGGCGACGGCCCATTTCCAGAGTGGCGACTCGGCCCTGGCTCGCAAACATAATATCTCATTCCGCTGTGCAATCAGTTGGAACGATCTTTCGGCAACCGTTGCTGCCCCCGAGGCGCCGGTTGTAGAGCACTATGATTCCTCGCTTGTGGAGGTCCAGTCATGAATCGCGGCGTCACCGTCGAGTTGGATTCTTTTCGCCTGGTCAATTACGCGATCCGGGTGCCATGCCTGATCTGCGACCACGACAATTCGGTCGAGGTCGAAGTCTGCAACTACTGCCAGGCGCCGATGGCGCTGGCTCACCAAGCGCAGGGCGGAAAAACTCCGCCGAAAATAGTCGTCGCCCTGGGGCCAAGCGGCGTGGGCAAGACCGTTTACCTGGGCATGCTGCTGGACATGCTTTCGCGGCAGTCTGATTCGCTTCAAGCCTCCGCGCGAGGCGGTTTTTCGGTGGCCTTGCAACAGCACGCGCTCTCGGCGCTGGCGCGCGGTGAGTTTCCCGCCAAGACGCCCAACGAGCCCGACCGCTGGCACTGGGTGCATTGCCAACTGCGCCAGCCTAAGAGGAAACAACCGATCGACTTGATGCTGCCCGACATCGCCGGTGAAGCACTTTTCGAGGAAGTTGACCATCCGCGCTCGTATCAGGTGATCAACTGCCTGTTGAGCAAGGCACATGGCGTGTTGATCTTGATCGACGCGACGCGGTTGCAGTCAGGCTCACTGGATGAGGATTATTTCACCATGAAACTGCTCGGCCACTTGAGTGAGCTGGGCGGCCAGGGTAAGACACCGGCGGTCGCGAGGCCGCTGGCGCTGATCTTTAGTAAGGCCGACCAGTGCGAGTCGTGTTTCGCCGATCCGGCGGCCTATGCCCAGCGCCATGCGCCAGGGCTGTGGCGCGTTTGTCAGCAGCGTTTTCCAAAGCACCAGTTTTTTGCGGCGGGGGTCGCCGGCGCATGTGCGACTCGAACGTTGCGCGACGGGACGCGACAGCACCTTCCACTGCGCATCGAGCCTCGCGGGATTATCGAACCCTTCCAGTGGCTCGCCGAAACGTTTGAATCTTGATGGACCCTCCAAACTCCACGTCAACCATCGGCGCGCCGTGCGCTTTTAAATCACAGGGACACTGACGTGTTCATCGAACAAGCCATCTTTGCGTCCGCGATAACCGATCGGGCCGAGGGATATCAGCTTGTCGGCCGAAGTCCCGGGCTGTCCGAAGCCGAGGCACGCGAACTGACGGCCTGGGGGCCATCGCACGAATCACTTTTGGAGACGTCTGGCGCGCCGCTGAGCGTCAATTTTCATCAGTTGGCGAACGGAATGTACTGCGTGTCGCGAACGACTCAGTCGGGCGCCGAATACAGCGGTCGTGGCGGTGCCAGCGTCTACACGCAGTTTTTGATGATGTCCGCCGACGTGCTGCGGCGATTCGCCAACAATCCCTTTGCCGTGCTGCGCGCGGCGACGGCCGCGGGTCTGGTGCTAGTCTACGAGCAGATTCCTGAGGTCCTCGAGCCGCTGCGGCTCGGTGGTCGCTCGGCGGTCGTCGATCTGCCGCTGTTGGCCCAATTGGCGCGCGAACCCGGACCCGGGGCCATGGCCACGCTGATCCAGGCGGCACTGTCGAGTGATCGGCTGGCTATTGCCGCGAAGGTTCCCATGGAGCAATTGATCGCGGGACTGATTAGCGCGTTGCCGGTCGAGTGCCGAACGCAGCTTTCGTTCTCGACGGGACTGCGGTTTTGTTCGCGACGAACCGTGCGGATTTCCGGATTGGGCGATGATAAGGCAAGCTGGCGTCCGATGGGCCGTGCAGGCTTTACGCTATTGAGCCTCGAGCGGGGCGAACAGGCGGACGACGTCGGCTGGCAGGGTTGGGCAGGGCATATCGCGGGAATTCTGGCTACCGGAAAAATCTCCGTGCTTGCCACCGAGTTGGAACAGTCCCGACCTGGCCTAAGCTGCGCGGATTTGGACAACCTGGCCGAGACGCTCGAGGCCCAACGGCCGACCGCACAGGTTGAACCCGTCGAACCGGCGTCAAGCGCCGCCCCGAACGGCCGATTGCGGATCGTGGGGGCTGACGACGAGAGCTCGTCCCCCGCTTCGCGAGCCGACGGCGCCTATGTTGCCGGCGAACCAGCCGTTGCGGACGCAGCCGATTCGGCACGCCCCTACCTGGCCGCCACGCTATCCACGCAGTCTCCCGAAACTGTTGAAATGCTGGAGCGCGTCGACGACCTGGTGTTCGCCGCAATTGCGGGGAACGAGCAGGCCCTCGCGGACTTGGAAGTCTTGTGGCCAACCATCACCGGCCAACTCAGCCCGGACTTGATCGAGCAATCGAGAGAACAATACTTGCGCTGTGCTCTGGCGATTTGGAGCCAATGCGTCGACGAGCAGGTGCACCGGCCGGAGCGGGCGGTGGCGGCCATCGACGTGCTCTGCGTGCTCTTTGAAGAGTAGACGCCAGGGTCAGACCGCTACCCGATCATCTTCAAGAATCGCCCGAACAGGTGATTACTGTCGTGCGGTCCGGCCGAGGCTTCGGGGTGGTATTGCACGCTGAACGCCGGCAGCTCTCGGTGGCGAACGCCTTCGATCGTCTGGTCGTTCAAGTTTCGGTGCGTGACTTCGAGCCACGCGGGCAGATTCTCATCGGCGACGGCGAAGCCGTGATTCTGCGAGGTGATTTCAACCCGGCCGGTATCCAAGTCGTGCACAGGCTGATTCGCTCCGCGATGTCCGAATTTGAGTTTAAACGTCGCCGCCCCGCAGGCCAGGGACAATAATTGATGCCCCAGGCAGATGCCAAAGATGGGTTTTTGGTCCAGTAGTTCGCGAATGGTTTGGATGGCGTAGGTCAAGGGCTCGGGGTCGCCAGGTCCGTTCGACAAAAAGATTCCGTCCGGGCCCTGGTCGAGCACTTCGGCGGCGGTTGCTATGCCGGGGAGAACGGTGACGCGACAGCCCAAATCGCACAGGTGCCGCGGGATGTTCCACTTCATTCCATAGTCGAGCGCCACGATGTGCGGTCCGTCGGCCGGCGCCGCGGACGCGTCGCGCGAATCGAGCCGCGACCAGGCACTCAAACGCTCGGTCCAGCCTCGGGCGCGATCGGGCACCACTTCACGCACCAGGTCACGGCCGACAAGACCCGGGCTGGCTTTGGCTTTGGCTACCAGGCTATTTTCATCCAGGTCAGTGCTGGACAGAATACCGCGCATGGCGCCGCGCAGTCGAATGCGACGCACCAGTGCCCGCGTGTCGATACCCGCCAGTCCCACGACGTCCCATTGCCGCAGGTATTCTTCAAGCTGGGCGTCCGCGCGGAAATTGCTGGCCACGCTGCTATGATTGCGAACCACGAAGCCAGCCAACTGGGGGCGACCACTCTCGACATCCTCGGCGTTGACCCCGTAGTTCCCAATTTCTGGATACGTCATCGTGACGATCTGACCTCGGTAGCTGGGATCGGTCAGGATCTCCTGGTAGCCGGTCATCGCGGTGTTGAAGCACACCTCGCCGTCGACCTCCCCCGGAGCGCCAAACGACGTTCCTGTGAACACCGTGCCATCTTCCAGGGCGAGCTTGGCAGTGTTCATCTGAGCATCGTACCTCGCTGTGTGTGGTCGACCGGCAGGTAATCGCAGCGTAGCGACCGCAGAGTCGATTAGTCACGCTTGTAACGCCATGTTGAGCGACGTGCTCAAGGGGGCGCGCGTCACTGCGACGGCGAAGCTAAAGTTTCATTCGTGCCGGCCCGATACGGTTGTTACGGCTGTGGGTCTCCGGAGAAATCCGGGCAGCCAAATAAAGAGGGTTCTTGCCCCGGCGAGCAAGAGCCCTCTGTTTTTTTGCGCCTACGCATCCGCACGTCAGTCCGGGCGGCCAATCTGGCCCAGGCATTATAATCGCGCGGACCGCGGGCGGACAGGGACCAGCCCCCAGGCGCCGACCGGCGCCCGTCTAGACGGCTGAGGTGACCAACTCCGTCGTTGGATCGTAAGTATCCAACGCGAGATGGCTGGGCTTATGTCGCGGCTCAATTGGGCCACTTTGGCGCACCAAGAGTGCCATCAGGCTGACGCC
>CAZUPX010001079.1:0-5846 GCA_964622155.1 uncultured Planctomycetaceae bacterium
GAGCTGGCGCCGTACAAATCGCTGGACAACGCCACGCTGCAAGAGCGGATTGTGGCGGTGCGGGCGTCGTTGGGCACGCGGCTCTTAATCCTGGGGCATCACTATCAGCAGGACGAAGTAATCGCCATGTCAGACCTGCGCGGCGACAGCTACCAGCTTAGCCGTATGGCCGCTGACAGTGGTGATTGCCGGGCAATTGCGTTCTGCGGAGTCCACTTCATGGCCGAAACGGCCGACATTCTGGCCAACCAGCCTGCCAAGCTTGTCGAGCGTGGCGGCCAGCGCGTGACGGTCGTCCTGCCCGACATGGCCGCCGGTTGCTCGATGGCCGATATGGCCGCGATTGACCAGGTCGAAGGGGCCTGGGAGGAAATGGGGGAGGTGATCGACACGGCAGATATTACGCCGGTTACCTACATCAACTCGGCGGCCAGCCTGAAGGCGTTCTGCGGCCGCCACGGCGGCATCGTCTGCACCTCGAGCAACGCCCGAGCCGTGCTCAAGTGGTCGTTCGAGCGCACTCGCCGCGTGCTGTTCTTTCCCGATCAGCATCTGGGACGCAACACGGCCAAGGCAATGGGCATTCCGCTTGGCGAGATGCCCGTCTGGGATCCGCACGCCGACGATCTGGGGGGCAACACGCCCGAGGCACTGCGGACCAGCCGCGTGCTCTTGTGGCGCGGGCACTGCAGCGTACATCAGATGTTCACGGCGGCACATGTCGACATGTTCCGCGCCAAGGTGCCGGGGATCAAAATACTCGTGCATCCGGAATGTCCGATGGAGGTCGTCGACAAGGCCGACGTTCAGGGGTCGACGAGCAAGATCATTCGCGAGGTCGAGGCGGCGCCGCCGGGTACGAAGTGGGCCATCGGCACTGAGTTGCACCTGGTCAATCGGCTGAAAAACGAGCATCCCGAGCAGGAGATTCACTTTCTTTCGCCCGTGGTCTGCATGTGCGCGACGATGTATCGCATCGATTTGGCGCATTTGTGCTGGAGCCTGGAGAACCTGGCCACCGGCACGCCGGTCAATGTTATCCACGTGGACGACGAGGTGGCTCGCTGGTCGCTGGTTGCGCTGGATCGCATGCTGGCGGTGAAGTAATGGCGGCTCCGCGGATGGATGCAGATAAGAGAACCACCGCGACCACTCTCTGAATCCTAAGTGAAGACGACTCCATGAGCGATCCGTACTTTCAGCGGCTTTTTGCCCAGCGTGTCGGCGGCGAGAACTATGGCAAGGGCACGGCCATCTACAAGTTCGAGAAGATCAAACGGGCCAAGCGCAAGGCCCTGGCCGAACATCCCGAGTGGATGCTGATTGATTTCGGCATCGGCGAAAATGACGAGATGGCCCCGGCCGCGGTGCGTGATGTGATGGCCGCCGAAATCAGCCAGCCCGCGAACCGCGGATATGCCGACAACGGCATCGCCCAGTACAAAGAAGCGGCCGCTCGCTTCATGCAGCGCAATTTCGGGGTTGAGCTAGACCCGTCGACCGAGATCAACCATTGCATCGGGTCGAAGACGGCGCTGGCCATGCTGCCGGCCGCGTTCATCAATCCGGGCGACATCACGCTGATGACCGTACCGGGCTATCCGGTGGCCGGCACGCATACCAAATACTACGGTGGCAGCGTGCACGCCCTGCCGCTGACGCGCGACAACGATTTTCTGCCCGACCTCGATTCGATACCTGTCGACGTCCGCTCGCGGGCGAAGCTGCTGGTGCTGTGCTACCCTAACAGTCCCACCGGCAAGGTGGCGACGCGTGATTTTTACAAGCGGGTGATCGATTTCGCCCGTGCCAACGATATCGTTGTGGTGCAGGACGCGGCCCACATCATGCTCACGTTCGAGGGCCAGCCGCTGAGCTTTCTGTCGGTGCCGGGCGCCAAGGAAGTCGGCGTAGAAGTGCATTCGATGTCCAAAGCGTTCCATATGATCGGTTGGCGGCTGGGGTGGGTCTGCGGGCACGTGCGGATCGTGCAAGCCTTTGCCGACGTCAAGGACAACAGCGACTCGGGCCAGTTTATCGCCATTCAAAAGGCCGGCGCGGCCGCGCTGGATGACGCGGCCATTCCCCATCAGGTGCGCGCCAAGTATGAGCGCCGTTGCCGCAAGCTGGTGAATACTCTGAACCGCGCGGGTTTCGATTGCCAGATGCCCGGCGGCACGTACTTCATCTACTCCAGCAGCCCCAAGGGGATCGCCGGCGGCCCGCGTTTCGAGACGGCCGAAGCGGCCAGCCAATACTTGATCACCGAGCAGTCGATCTGCACCGTGCCCTGGGACGATGCGGGAGCGTATCTAAGGTTCTCGGCAACCTATGAAGCGGCCGACGAAAATGCCGAGGACGCGTTGATGGCCGCCACGGCCGAGCGGCTGGAGAACATCCGCCTCGAGTTCTGATTGCCGCGAGCAGGTGACCCCGCCGCAGTAGGCATAAGCTCTACCGCATCCCATCCGCCAGTTCCTGCGCACGACGTATCCGATCGCTGCCGACGCCCTTGATTTGCGGGCCGCATTGGACAAAAATGGCCGTCTTACCCCCGTCGAGTTGCCTGCTACCGTCGCTCGGTCGACCAGCGAGTGTCGCGATTTATTCGGACGGAAAGCGTTCATGTCCAGTCAGATCGAGAAGCTTAAACGGGACTACACCGACAAGTATGTCGTGGTGGATGCTAGCGTGCCGGAACTGCTGCGATTTGACGGGCATGTCGGCCAGGTCAAAACCGTCAATATGAGCGGCCGGGCGCTGGTGCAATTCGACGCCTGGAGCAACATTGGCTGGTACGACATTGAAGTCGACTTTTTAAAGGTCGTTCCCAAGCCACAGGCGCCGCCAGCAGGTAAAGAGCACGGTGAAAAGCCCGTGGCAGCGAAACCCGCGGCGAAAGCCGCACCAGCCGTTGCCGGCGAAAAGAAGCTCTCGCCGCTTGAGATGGCCCGGATGCAAGGCGCCGCCAAGGGCGCGGCGGCCATGCCGCCCGGCGACAAACCTGCCGCCGGCGCCGCCCAGAAGTCGACCGCTGACATTCTGGCCGCGGCGCGTGCTGGCAAGGCGGCGCCAGCCGCGTCCGCCGCAAGTCCTCCAGCGACGCCGGCCGCGGCAAAGCCGGCTGCACCCGCCGCCCCGGCGGGGAAGATTAGTACGGCAGACATCCTGGCGGCTGCACGGGCCAAGAAAGCCGCGCCGCCCGCCGTTGAAGAGCCGCCCGCTCCCCCAGCGGCCGCCGCGGCTATCAAAGCAGCCAATCCAGATGCACCCACCCCGGCCGCGAAGTCCGGGGGCGCTAAACCGGCTTTCCCGCCCGGCCAGCGGCCGAGCGTGGCCGAGATTCTCGACTGGTGCCGTCAGCACGACAGCAAGTAAGATTTGGCGGCTAGGTGTTGCATTTGGCGAGTACGCCGTGTTGCATTTGGCGAGTACGCCTGGCAACGAAGTACCGCCATGCTGGCGTGCCGTTTGGCAAGACAATTTACGGTGGCCGCTATGCACAGGAAGGATCCCGTGCCTCGCAATCCCACAGAGATCATGCTGAGCGACGATATCCGTGCGCGGCTACGACGGCTTCATCGATCTCACGTCGGCGCCGCGCCGCGGGCAGCGCCTGCTTCAACACCCCGGCGCGGAGATGCGCCAGGGTATCGGCCTGGCGATTGGCTTTCGCTGGGTCGCCAGATCGAAAACGACTCGGGCAAGCATCTGCAACTGTGCCAACCGCTGGCAGATTACTGGCCGCAGGCGTCGCAAGCTGTCGCCCACACGGCATCCGCGATCATTGCCTCTCAAAGCGGGCGATTGAAGCGCGGATCGCACGATGAATTGACGGCCCTGGCGGAGCATTTCCCGTCGCGATCGCTGTTTCTCGACTTGGAGACGTGCGGCTTTGCCGGCTCGACAGTGTTCCTCGTTGGGATGGTACGAGAGTCCGACGGCGCGCTGGTTCTCGACCAACTTTTGGCGCGCGACTATGGCGAGGAGCGAGCCGTGCTGGAGACACTATGGCAGACTGTCGAGAAGCACCAGGTGCTCGTCACCTTCAACGGCAAGAGTTTCGATTGGCCCATGGTCCGCGATCGCAGCACGCGCCACCGCCTGGAACAATCGGGGCGCGACAAAGCACGTGAAAGCGGCACGAAGGGTTGCCTCGGGCGCAATGACCTCGTGCACTGCGATCTCTTGCACCATGCTCGCCGCCGCTGGAAGCGGCTGTTGCCCAACTGCAGGCTGCAAACGCTGGAGCGCTACGTCTGCAATCGCTGGCGGCGCAATGATTTGCCCGGTGACCAGGTGCCGGCGGCCTATCACGAGTTTGTCCGCTCGGGCCACACCGAGAAGATTGGCCCGATCTTGCACCACAACCGGCTCGACCTGGTCACGCTCGTCCAGATCGGCCTGCGGTTGGCCAGCGCCTGAGGCAGATATTCGCCATCGCGCGCAATAAAAAAGGCCACGGCGCGTCCCGCTGAGGACATCGCCGTGGCCGATATAATCAAACCTCCAGCCCAATGCGACGGAGGAGTCGCTGCGAGAAGAGCGGGGTCAGGCTGTGCTAAGCACGGCCGTTTGTTGACCCAAGCCCACGCAAATAGTTAGGTCCTCCCGACGGATTAAAGGGCTGCGGAGGTTTGAAGTTCCAATGATCTGGCGCCGCGCGTCGTTTCACGCGTGAGTAACCAGTTAGATCGGCAGTTTCAGGCCCTGGCATTCGGTTGAAATTCAAGCATCTTGGTCAAAAGAAATTATAGTTCACACAAGCCGCCGAGGTAGCCAAAAAATGGGCCACCGCGATTAAATGGCGGCTCGTCAACCGGATGTGCAATTCGACCGTTCCACAAGCTGCGGCCGGCGATTGGCACGCCTCACTTCGGGTGCGAATGGACTAATTCACGGCGCTCGGTGTGCAATTGTTGCAGCCGGTCGTGCTCGCTCCACAAGAAAGCGTCGACGGCGTCTTCCAGCTTTTCCTGGGTCTCGTAGGTGCCAGTCGTGATCAGGCGCTTGAGCTCGGCAATTTTCGCCTCGCGAGCAACGGCTTCAATAGATCGGGTCATGGTCGCCTCCGGCGTCATGCGGAAGGGGGTAACCATCTCACGAATCCTCGTGGGAAATCGAGGCTTCGCGAGCCAACGTAACGACCCATGCTAGCAGATCGCCGCCAAAAGAAAATGAGCCGGGCGAGGGGTCTAAAAAAATCCCGCGACAGGCTCCTGGAAACGGAAAAACGCGCCTTCGAACGGCACGTTTTTCGCGATGCAAGACCCGTATTGAGCTTGGGGATAACTTGTCGATTTCGCGAAGGACTACGACTTCTTTTCGACGACCCAAATATTGCGGTAAGTCACCGGATTACCGTGTGCCTGGAGCAAAAATGGCCCTTTGCCGGGCTGCTCGTTGGGCGCACCGCCGGGCGTCAGCTTCGGCAACTCATAGTCGTCGAAGATCGCCACGCCGTTGTGCTTGACGGTAACGCGGGCGTTCTTGGTCTTGTTGTCCCCGTCGAATCGCGCGGCCGTGAAATCGATGTCGTACGTCTGCCACGACAGCGGCGGATAGCACATATTCACCTCGGGCTGACGGATCGAGTAGAAGCCGCCGCACTCGTTGTCCAGCCCCTCGAGGCCGAACGAGTCGAGCACCTGGAGCTCGTAACGGTTCTGCAAATACACGCCGCTGTTTCCGCGAGCCTGCCCTCGAGCAGCCGGCACAAACGGAGTGCGGAATTCGACGTGCAGCGTGAAATCCTGAAACTCGTCGGTCGAGCGAGCGCCGGTCGAAAGCAGAGTATTACCTTCACCGATCTTCCCATTGATCCACTTGTCGGCGCTACTGCCGTC
>CAZUPX010001080.1:0-2225 GCA_964622155.1 uncultured Planctomycetaceae bacterium
CGACCATCAATGCCTGTAACGGAGTCTCCACCCGGACTTGAAACGCATCCATGACACACCTCGGGAGTGATGAAAAACAATCCAACACCACCCCAGTCTATTCATCTCCCGCAGATAGCGCCAGAGGCTAATCGTGCACCCGAGCGGCGCGCTAGGGGGCTGAGGGCGTGAGGAACGCGCGGCGCCGTGATGCGTTTCGCCAAACCGGGCACAGTGCGAATCCCGCGGCGAGTGTGGCCAGTGCGATCGTCGATGGCTCGGGCACTGTGGTGATGAAACCGTGAGCAGGACCGGTCGTGGCGCTGGTGAAGTGGCCGACGATGGTCACGTCGTCAATCCCTCAATTGATGTTGTAGGTTCCCCCGGATGGTCGAGCCTCGTGTATGTCGGTCCGTCGAACAGAAAGCCGCGCGCTGGAGCGGTGATCAAATAGATAACGTAGGCAACTGAAAACTAGTGCGCTCGCAGTTCGCGTTGCAAACTGGCCAGCTCTCGCGTAATGACTTCGAGCTGCCGCTGCAATTGGGCTATTTGCTCCAACGCCCCCGCGTCGCGTCGTGCGGGCCCGCCGCTCGATGGCTGGGGCCGGCCGCGGTCGAAGTGCGGAGGGTGCGGTCGACCATCGTCGCGACGAGGTAGCGGGCCGAATCGTTCGTCACGGTGGCCGCGCCACGAGGCAAAGTGATGGTGCGGGTGACCGTGAGGGCCACCGCCATGATAAGCGGGCGCGTGATGACCCGGACCGAGTTGCCCACGGGCGAAGTCGCCGCGCGGACCATCATGATGCGCGAAGTGGTGTCGCGCGAAGTCGGGCCGATGGCGTCCATGGTTTCGGTCGGCGAAGTGATCTCCGTGGTCGTGGGGCCCTCGGTGGTCGCGCTCCATTGCGAATTGTCGCCCGTGTGGGCGATGCTCGCCCCAATGACGTTCATCGTGCCCGTGCGAAGCGAAATGGCGGCCGCGACCCTGTTCTCGCTCGGCCGTGCCGTGCCGGGCACCGGCGCGACTATGTGCGTGGCGACCGTGTCGATCACGTTTTCCATCGCGACCATCGGCACCGGTTTCATCCGATTTGTCGTCCGCGAAAGCTGCGAGTCGGAAAACGCTCGGCGACGTCGTTGCGACGGGATCGCGCCTTGGAGCCGCTGCAGCCCCACCGGGTCGATTGCCGCGGCGCTGCGGGGCGCGAATCTCGCCTTTGAACGGCTCGCCAGTCAAGGCCGTCCACTTGTCCTTCTGCTCGGCGGTAAGCAAAGCGGTTATCTTTTCGTTGGTCGCCGCGCGGGCGGCTTCGAACTTCTTGCGCATTTCCTCGCGGTCGCCTCCGCCCCCGCCACCTTGAAACTGTGCGCGTCGCTCTTCTAGGGCCGCCTGTTGGATGCCCTGGATTTTTTCCTTCTGTTCGGAGGTCAGTCCAACCGCCTGGGCCACCTCGGCGTCGCCCAATGCCGCGGCCCCGCGCTGTTGCAGCATAATCTGCTTGAGCCGCTTGGCCTGGCCTTCGTTCAGGATTCCCCCCACGACCGAGTCGTTGGCCTTGAGCTGTTCCTGCAGCTTCGTGCGACGTTCCTGCTGGTCAAGATCGCGTAAGCCGGCCATCGCCTCGCGCTGCTTGTCCAATTGCTCGTCGACCTTCTTGACCTGGTCCTCGGACAGCTTAATTTCGGCCTGGACCGATTCCTGGCTCAGTAACATCAAATTACTAGGTCCAAAGCCGCCACCGCCAATGCCGCGACCTTGCCCACGCTGTGCTAATCCGGGCCGCGATGCCAGCACAATGACCGCCAGCGCGAGTATGCCAATCGAGAACCGCCTCATAGTGTTTGTCCTCCTCCCACCTTAAAGGTCAACGAGGCTCCACGGTCCGCCAGCAACCCAAACGTGGATCGCCGCGTCCCCTAGCATGAAACGTCGGCCAGAGCCAAAAGTTCCGACCGCGAAGGCTGACGAAGAATTAGCCACTGAGAACAACGAGGGGCTGCCAGAAGCAAATTGCCTTCGTTCTTCGTACCTAACCCCTGCCCCCTGATCCCCGACCCCTACTCATCACTTCCACGCCCGCACCATGACGGCGCTGGCCTGGCCTTGTGGAGTGACATTGATGCTCAGACAACTCTCGCCCGGGCGCCCTTCTTCTCGGCAGACTGTGATGGGGCACTTGGGGTCGGGAGTCTCGTAGTTGAGCACTTTGAAGAGACGGCCGTTCTTCAGGGCCAGGACGCTGG
>CAZUPX010001081.1:0-2582 GCA_964622155.1 uncultured Planctomycetaceae bacterium
TGATCACCAGAATGCTGCACTCGGGCGAGGATTCGAGCAGTTGCTGCACGAGCTGCAGCGCTTTTTCGGGGTTTTGATTCAGCGAAACAATGCCGACGTCCGGCCTGGTCTGCGCCACGACGTCGGAAAAGAACTCGTACCGCGAGCATTCAGCCTCGAGCCAAATGGTGTCCATGCCAAGCAGCGTGGACTTCAACGCATCGCGGGAAGAGTCATCTGGGTCAACGATGGCCAGTCGAAGCACATTACTCATGATTGCTCGATCTTCGGACAAATCCCAGGCACCAAGGCCGTCACTGGCCCTGGGCCGCCGCTTCCAACTCTCCGCCCGAAACCTGAGCGCATTGCTCTTAGTTTCTTACGTCATAGCCAATGGGTCCGATGAACCCAGGCTGTCCCGTTTTGGAATTTGTCGGGGCCGCGTCTTTGCGCGCTTGCGATGTGGCGGGATTGTAGGAATCGGGACGGTTGACCGGCCCTTGAGGGGCCCGCCGCGACGTGGCCCCCGTCACTCGCGGCGGCTGCGGCGGCTGCGTCGCGTCGTCGGAACCAATCGCCGCCCGGGCCGGGGCACGCAGCGTAGTGGGGGGTATTTCCTCGCTTCCCGGGGCGGTCTGCGGCGGAGCAACCTGCTCTTGCGGCGGACCCATCGGTCCTGGACCCCACTGCGGCGGAACAGGAACTTCGACGTAGCCCTTCCAGTACAGTCCGGAATCATCGGGGCTCATGCTGCTCGCGCCGGGACCGCAGCGCGGCACCTGCTCGCAATCCATGGCCTCGACCAGTTCGGGCCGGACCATGATCAACAGTTCAATCTCGTTGATCCTATTCGCGTTGCGCGAGAACAAGGGGCCGATGTACGGTACGTCCATCAAGTAGGGAACGCCTTTCTTCTCGGCCTCGGTCCGCTGCTGCAACAATCCGGCGATGGCCAGCGTCTGGCCGAATTTCAACTCCACACCTGTGTCGACTTCGCGATTGCGGAAACCGGGCACCGACGTGCCGGCAATGTTGACGCTCAACGTCGGATCGATTTCGCTGATTCGGGGACGAACTTCCAGCCGCACCCCGCCATTGCCCAGCACGATCGGCACGAAGTCGATCTGCGTGCCGAAGTCGCGGAACCCAACGGAAATATTGCCGAAACCGGTCGGCATGGGATACGGCATCTGGCCACCGACCATGTAGCTGGCCGGGCGGCCGCTGACGGTCACGAGGTTCGGCTCGGCCAAAACTTTCAATAGGTTCTCTTGTTTGAGAAATTCCAAGAACCCAGTGAATCCGCCGGCGCCGTCGACGATGCCGAACTGCAGTGTTTCGCGATTGCTCGTGGTCATCAGGCCGGCCGTGCGGAACAAGCTCGCGGTCGACGTACCCTTGCTGATGATGCCGGCGGCGGTCGAGCCGATGAAGTCGCCGCTGTTCGTGAAGCCCATCCAGTCGATGCCCAAGGCTTTGAGATTGGTGCGCGACACTTCCATGACCTTGACGTGCAACAGCACCTGCTGCGAGCCGCCGACGGTCATGTTGTTAATCACCTTGGGATAGTACTCTTCGGCGATCCGCACGATCCGGTTTACGTAGTCGGGCCGATCGACGTAACCGCCGATGATTAACGACGAGGATTTCGTCGGGACCAGCTTGACGGAAATCGTGGGAAACTGCGTCCGCAGCAGCCGATCGAGCTCGCGCACGTCGCCCATGATCAGGATGTCAATGCTATGGATGACATTCTTCTCGTCCCAAAGGTTGACCGTCGTAATGCCGGCCTTCTTGGCGTGGATTTGCACCTGGTTCTCGGCCAGGACGGTGAAATCCAACAGGTCGGGATTCGCGACCTGGGCCTTGGGAATCGGACGGTCCATGCTCAAGATGCGGCTGGTGTCAACCGTCATCTCGATGCGCGTGTTGGTCGCGTCAATCCGTTGGACGACCGGAGGCAGCGCGTCGTCTTGAGCGCGGGCGGGAGTGTTGAGGCAGACTCCCAACGCGGCCGTAGTCCACAAGAGGCCGCAAAGCTGGCTGATGCGGTTCGGAACCATCCTTGTACATCCTTGTCTGGCGATGATTGCGTCGGCAAGTTTTCGCTGGCAGTGCCTCGTGCATCGTGCCCGCGGGTCGCAAGTAGCGCCGTGTCGTTACGCGGCACAAGCCGCCTGGGAACTCAATCCGGTGAAATAAAGTCTTCGTTCTTGTCCTGGTCGTCGCTCGGTGGCGCCGCCGCCGAATCACCCTCTCCGGTCAATTGGCTCCGCGATCCCTCAGTCAACCCTGGCCCGCCCTTTTTTAACGGGTTCGACAGCGGGAAACCGTCTGCCGAAAAGTCGACTTGTTGCAGCTCGCTACCGTACACCACGATCATTCTTCGCGTAGGGCCCGTGGAGCGTTGTGCGGAGGGGGCCGGAGGCGCGGGCGGCGCACCGCCCTTCTGCTCGTTCGGCCAATTGTCCAGTCCGTTCCGGTCGCCTTTTTTCGGATCGTCCTCGCGGCGCTGGTTCAGCCTCAGGTCGGAGCCAAAGATGTCGCCGACCGTGGCCCCGTGCGCGGTGACCTGTTCGTTGTCGTCGGGGTTGCGCAACACG
>CAZUPX010001082.1:0-2070 GCA_964622155.1 uncultured Planctomycetaceae bacterium
CAATCTCGATCACCGGGTCCAATAGCCCAGTGGGGCGGATCACCTGTTCGATGAACTCGCCGCCGGTGCGACCCAATTCGTAGGGACCGGGCGTGGCCGAGACGTACACAACCTGGTTAATTCGCTGCTCCCACTCGTCGAACTTGAGCGGACGGTTGTCGAGCGCGCTGGGCAACCGAAAGCCGTGTTCGACCAGCGTCGTCTTGCGATTGTGATCGCCGGCGAACATGCCGCGCACCTGCGGGACCGAAGCGTGCGACTCGTCGACGAACAGCAGATACTCCGGCGGAAAGAAGTTGAACAGTGTCTGCGGGATCGAACCAGGCGGACGGCCGCTCAAC
Source organism: uncultured Planctomycetaceae bacterium (assembly GCA_964622155.1). GTDB lineage: Bacteria > Planctomycetota > Planctomycetia > Pirellulales > PALSA-1355 > CAZUPX01. Next base: position 342 of record CAZUPX010001082.1, read on the forward strand.
GGTCGGCTGTAGTTCTCGATGCCCGGACAAAAGCCGACCTCGAGCATCATCTCGATGTCGAACCGCGTCCGCGCGTTGAGCCGCTGGGCCTCCAACAGCTTGCCGGCGTTCTTCAGCACCTCCAGGCGTTCTTCCAACTCCTGCTTGATCGAGTCGATTGCCGCGGCGATCCGCTCCTCGGGCATCACGAAGTGCTTGGCCGGGTAGATGTACATCTCCGGTTCTTGCCGCACCACTTCGCCCGTGACCGGATTGATGATCGAAAGCTGCTCGACGTCGTCCCCCCAAAACTCGATCCGCACGGCGAATTCCTCGTACGACGGCCACAGCTCGACGCAGTCGCCGCGCACGCGGAATTTGCTGCGGGACAAGTCGGTGTCGTTGCGCTCGTATTGCACGTCCACCAGCTTCATCAACAACTGGTCGCGGTCCACGTTCATGCCTCGCGCCAGATGGATCATCATGGCCTTGTAGTCCTCCGGCGAACCCAAACCGTAGATGCAGCTCACGCTGGCCACGATGATGACATCCTTGCGGCTCACGAGCGAGCTGGTGGCGGCCAGACGCAGCCGATCGATCTCCTGGTTGATCGAGGCGTCCTTTTCGATGTAGATGTCGCGCTGCGGAATGTACGCCTCGGGCTGGTAATAGTCGTAGTAGCTGACGAAGTAGTGCACGGCGTTGCGCGGAAAGAATTCCTTGAACTCGCCGTACAACTGCGCGGCCAGCGTCTTGTTGTGCGACAGCACAAGCGTGGGTCGCTGGACAGCCTGGATGACGTTGGCCATTGTGAAAGTCTTGCCCGACCCGGTGACGCCCATCAGGACCTGATCCCTGCGGCCCTCGCGCAAGCCTGCCAGCAAGGCCTCAATGGCCTGCGGCTGATCGCCAGCGGGTTCGAACGGACTGAAAAGTTCAAAAGGCATGAAGTGCGTGTCCTCGGTACACTAACCCGATGCGCAAGCGAGGGATTCTACTACCGTTGTCCGAGGGCAGGGGGAATCCCTCGCTCGCGCGTCGGGTTAGTATTACGCTGCTCCTTCAGGAAAGATACGGAAACGGTCCGCGATTGACTACTGGGCCTGCGCGGCGACGTTGCCCGCGCGCGGAACCGGCCGCAGATAGGGCTTGATTCGCTCCAGCGTCTTCGGGCCGATGCCGCGCACACGCCGCAACTCGTCGACGTCGGCAAACGGCCCGTCGGCGTCGCGCGATTCGACGATCCGCCGCGCGATCGTTTCGCCGATATCCGGCAATTGCGACCACTCGGGCCAGTCGGCTTCGTTGATATCGATCTGAAACCGGGCCGTATGGTGTGTCGCGCGGTCGATCTCAATCAGCCGACCGCGAGCACCTCCTTCGATAATCCAATAAGCACTCAGACACCCCAGCGACACCAACACGAGCGCAGCCACGGCCACCTGGTCCATACGCCGCAGCAGCGGCCAGGGACGAGCGGAGTCGGGCTTGCCTCTGGGAGCTTGCACGATCGGTCTTGCGCTTTGTGGCCGAGGGGGAGTACGCCCACTTCATCGCCTGCTATTATGGACGACTTGAGGCAGGTCGAACACCAGGGGCACCAGATACGCGTGGGCAAGGACTTTCAACAGGTCGAGTGGGACGCTGCGGTCGAGGAAGATTGCCGGCATGTTGTTCGCCTCGCGGTGCGCGAAGATTTGGATCGTCTGTTCGATTGGACGACGGTCTGCCTGGTGCCGCCCGGCGTGAA
>CAZUPX010001083.1:0-1593 GCA_964622155.1 uncultured Planctomycetaceae bacterium
TAACCTGCGGCGCCAGCAAGGACTGTGACGGCCTTGCTGGCGCCGCGGGCTTGGATAGAGGACGAACAACCCTCGGTTAGTACTACAGCGCTAGATCAGCTGACGCCAGCTGACCGGATTTCGTACAACCTCCTTGGTCATAAGGAGGTGCGGCATGACGTCGAAACAGCTGTTGGCTCTGGGTACGGCCTTTGCTGCCTACCTGCGGCTCTTCGAGGACTTTGTTGCCTATCGGCCGACTGCCGAGCACTTGCACTCGTACTGTCGCGGGCTGCTCTCGGATCTGGCACGCAAGAGCATTGAGCCGATGGCGTTGGCTTGTGGCACGGCCGTCCGAACGCTGCAGGAGTTCTTGCGCGATCACGTGTGGGATCACTTTGGCATGCGCGATGGGTTGCAACAACGCCTGGCCCGGCAGCCGGCACTGAGCACGGCGGACGAGTTGGGTACCATCGGCCTGATCGACGAAACGTCGGTCGCCAAGAAAGGCACCAAGACGCCGGGCGTGCATCGCCAGTACTGCGGTTCGCGCGGCAAACTCGAGAACTGCATCGTCACGGTTCATCTGGGGATCGTTCGTGGCCTGTTCAAGACGCTGCTCGATGCCGCGCTGTTCTTGCCCCAAGCCTGGAGCGCCAACCGCGCGCGGTGCCGTGAGGCCAAGATCCCCGAGGACGTGGTTTATCGGCCGAAGTGGCGGATCGCGTTGGAGCAACTGACGCGCGCCCTGGGCAACGGTCTGGTGTTCGACTGGCTGACGTTCGACGAGTACTACGGCGGCAAACCGGCGTTCTTGGAGGAGCTCGACGCGCAGCCGGGGATGTTCTATGTCGGCGAAATCCCTTGTAATTTCCGTTGTTTGACGAAGCGGCCGCGCGGCAAAAAGCCCAAGAAAGGCTGGAAAGGAAAACGGGTCGACAACCTGGCCCGCTTTAGCTCGGCCTGGAATCAACAGGACTGGCAGGGCGTGTCGCTGGCGCGTTTGACGCTGGACCACCAGGAATGGGAAGTGCGTGCCGGGCAAGTTTATTTGGTGCGCCGTGGCGAGCTGTCGGAGCGCGCCTATTGGTTGCTCGTAGCGCGCAACGTGGCGACCGGTGAGGTGAAGTATTTCCTCTCGAACGCGCCGGCCGACACGCCGCTGGTGAAGTTGTTGCGTGTCGCCTTCATGCGCTGGAACGTGGAACACACGTTTCGCGTGGCCAAAAGTGAAATCGGTTTTGGCCACTTCGAGGGCCGCAGCTATGTGGCCTTGATGAGGCACCTGATCTTGTGTCTGCTGGTGATGGGCTTTGTCGCCGAACACACGGATCGGCTGCGGGGGGAAAAATCCGGAGATCACGATGGAGCAGGTGTGTCGAGCCTTGAACCAGCGGTGCCGGATTTGGCAGCTGAATCGCCGCGAGACAACAGAAGTAGCACACACGGCCGAAGTCATCGCTTATCACCAGCAGCGTAATCTCGCCGCCCGAATGTCACGCCAAAAACAGCGAACGCCCCTATTGATCTAGCGCTGTAGTATTAGTCGCTAACTCAACGTGGCGATTCTTCCAGATCAGGCTGAACCAGCACAAAGCAGCGAGCTCCTTCACG
>CAZUPX010001084.1:0-2068 GCA_964622155.1 uncultured Planctomycetaceae bacterium
AGCGTCCCGCCGAGATGCACGGTCGATGCCCCAAGACAATGCGGGTCTTTCCAGGGGATCGATCCGTCGAGTGCCCAGTCCAACTTGAAAACGCCTGGACCGTAGCGAAATTTCCGCAAGCGGCGAACGTAGCCCGCGGGAAGCACTGGCCCGACAATGGCGGCAAGCTGTGCGGGGCTGGTATCGAAGAGGTAGAGCCGCGCCGCGGGCAGATCCGCCAGCGAGCGCACGCAGACGGCGGTTTCGATGCGGCCGCCAAGTGACATCAAGAGACTCGCCAGAGCCCTTGCAATCGACTGCGAACCGCCGGCAGCCACGGGCCAATTTTCCACATGGCCGGCGAGCAGGAACATGAGGCCCATCGCGCCGGTCAGCGGGCGGTCGAGAGGCAGAATCGAGTGTCCCGCGCACCCGGCCAAGAGTGCGCGAGCACGTACGCCGCGAAAGCGCTTCGCCATTCCGACAGCGGACTGGATCGCGCGCATGCCGAAGCGAAACATCAACAGCGGATGCCGCGGAATGCCGAGCGGCGCAAGTGCGTCGTGCAGGAGTCCGTGGGGATCGGCAAGCAGCGGCTCCAAGAGCCGGCGGTAGGCGGGTCCGTCGACCTCGAGCCCGGCGGCGGTCTCGTCGAGCGAACGGCGAAGCAGCACCGCGGGTTGATCGTCCAGCGGGTGCGCGACTGACGCGCTGGGGCGAATCCATCGCAGTCCGTGCTCCTCAAGTGGAAGGGTGCGAAAGAAGGGGGATAGGATGCCCATCGGATGCACGGCGGAACAGACGTCGTGGACGAACCCAGGCAAGGTGAGCTCGGCCGTGCGAGTGCCGCCACCGATCTCATCACGTCCCTCGAGCACGAGGACCGACGCGCCGTTTTGAGCGAGACAGACAGCCGCGGCCAGTCCATTCGGGCCCGAGCCGACCACGACCACATCTGGATCGCTCACGTGCCCCCCCACGGTTGGCTCTCGCACAGCGTGTTCACGTCTAGCTTGCCGGACTCAAGCAATCCAGTCTTCGCGTCGTGGATTCGATAGTTCATAGTCCGGCGCCCCAAGGGCTGCGATTCGACGAAGATACAACGCAGCTCTCCTGCTTCGAAGTCACACTGCTGCTGCACAGCCCGGAGGAATGTCTCGGTGTGCAAGTGACCATCGCCGAAGTTCCAACCGAGCACCAAGCCGGCAATGATCTCGCCGTCCATGTACTCGTAGTTTTCGAGTCGATCCACAGCTTTGGGAATGAGAATGGGAAGCGCTCGGCCGTGGAGGTGCATCAATCGAAAACCCATCACCGTGCCCACCAGCCCCACTCCGATGGCTCGATCGTAGAACCGATCGAGCTGATCGTAGACCCACGGTGCGCTTTTCGTAAGTCGATCCAGCTTGCGGTAACTCTCGCCGCGGAACAGCCACACCCCAAAGGGCCAATTGCCGGCGTAATAGCGCATCGCCAACAAAAACGAGACCCAACGCGGAAACAGATTGCCCGCCAGCGGTACCACGACAAGCATGACGACGAGGAAGACTGCGAGCGGAGCGGAGCCCAGGTCGAGCACGGTCACGTCGGGATGTGCCCAGAACAGCGCGAAGCCCGCGTAGACCACCATGAAGTTCCATTCGATGGGCACACCCATCGGCACGTTGCTGGTGATGTAGGCGTGGAGCATCAACATGAGCACGATGCCCAACACGAGCGACCATCCGCCGGGCGACAACAAGAACACCAGCGGCACTCCGAGTTCGAGCGCGGTGCCAGCGTTACCCATCGCCGCGGCCAGCCGAGAGGGTCGCAAGTCGTCCGGATAGTTTTGATACATGCGCCGCCGCAGCCAGGCGAAGCGCATCACCGGGCTGTTGCTCGTCATGACGCAGACCACAGCCGGAAAGTGGTGATTCAGCTTCGAGATGCCCGCCCAGAACCAGAGCGCCAATTGCACGGCCTTGGCTCCGGCAATCCAGTCGCCCGCGAAGACAAAGCACACCGCGGTGGTCCAATAGTGCTCGCCGCGCAGCGCCAAGAAAATTGTCCGATCGGCGATACCCAGCAATGGCACGAGCGCCACGAT
>CAZUPX010001085.1:0-13496 GCA_964622155.1 uncultured Planctomycetaceae bacterium
CAAGGTTCGGGAGCGCTATGGCCGCAACTTCTTCGGCCAATCTGTGCTGATGGGCCGGCGACTGCTGGAAGCGGGCGTGCGCCTGGTACACGTGAATTGCATGTCGTCAATCTTCGGCGGCGATAAGAACTGGGACACGCACAAAGACAACTTCAACATGTTGTCGCAGATTCTGCTGCCGCGGACCGATCAGGCGATCGCGGCACTTTTGGCCGATCTGTCGGCCAGCGGGCTTTTGGACGAGACGCTGGTTGTCGTGACCGGCGAGTTTGGCCGCACGCCCAAGATCAACGCCCACGCCGGACGCGATCACTGGCCGAACGTTTTCTCGGTGCTGTTGGCCGGAGCGGGCTTGCCGGGCGGCCGCACGTTTGGCAGCTCCGACAAGCGCGGGGCGACTCCGACCAGCCGTCCCATCACGTCGTCGGAGCTGTCGGCCACGATTCTTCACGCATTGGGCATCGATCCGGCGACGCAGTTAAAGATCCAAGGCGGCCGCCCTTGGCAAATCTCCGGCGCGAGGCCAGCGGTCGAACTGTGGAGTTAGGGCGCGGGTGCTTACACCAACCCGACGCGCCAGCGAGGGATTCTTCTTCGAACGGATAAGGACGTCCGGAATCCCTCGCTGGCGCGTCGGGTTAGTGTGTTGGCGCCGCGGGATGCGTTATCGGACAGCCTCACGCAAGCGTGAACATGGCACCTGGCCAGTCCCTCGCTTGCGCTTCGGGCTGGTATTCGCCGACCGCGCTTCACGTGGAAGTGCCCGAGTACTTGCGCCGCGCGATACGCGCACGCCGCCCCATTAGGGTCAAGAATGATAACAATCCCAGCGCGGCCAGCACCATGCCGCTGGGCTCGGGCACAAAATTAGTACCGGCCTGCGCGCTAGCGGAACTGGAGCGGTGGGTCACCAAGAAGTTGATGACAAGGTTGATGTCGACCGAGCTGAGAAAGTCGTTGCCGCTAACGTCCACCAGCGGATCGCTCGCGCCAGGAGAGCCGGTTAGATCGTGATTGCCCTGCTTGGCTAGCGAGTTGATGACCAATAGCGCGTCGACCGGAGTGACGCTGCCCGAACGATTGACGTCAAAATAGTTGAGCTGGTTCTGAAAGGCCGGGTCGGCGCGATCGACCAGGCTGACAATCTGGTCGCGGTAGGACGGAAGGTTGGCCGATAGCGTGTGATTGCCGAACAAGACCGTGCCAGACGGTTGACCGGCGAGCGGCGTCACGCTTTCCATGAGACCGGCGAGCTGCCAGGTGCCGTCGAGGAGTCGAAACACGCCTCCACCCGAGTCGCCGACGGCCCCCTGGGCTTCGAATGGCAGCCCGAAGGAATCAAATCGAGTGCTGAACGTGAGCGTGTTATTGATCGTGCTCAGTTGGCTGCTATCGATCGTGTTCATTCCCCAGCGCATGTGGGACGACGACTGCACGTTGAATCCGGCCAGCGAGGCCAGCGGAATAGGAGCCAGTTTCCACACGCCATTGGCCGCGATAGTCCAGCCAATCTCGGTCGGATCGCGATCGAAACCGGCGCCGATCATCATCACGGTCGTGCCGGCAGTGGGCGAGGCCGTGGGTATCGTTACCGCGGAAAGGCCCGGATCAGCCGTCACCCGAAACATCCGCAGGTCGGCGTTGGTAGTCGTGCTGGCCGGGACTTTCAGCACGACGTCGGAGCCGGGCACGATCTGCAGGGTCGTGCCGTCGCCAAATCGTACCGGCGCGGCGCTGACGTGATTGGCGGTGATCACCCAGCGATTGCCCAAGTAAACGGCCGACGCGCTAGACATGCGTGCCACGTTGCTCCAGAACGGATTGCTGCCGAGCACGGACGTGTTGCCTTGCCCGTCGCCGGTGGAAATGATCACGCCACGTGCGGGCAGCACGAGCACGAGCAACAGCGCGATCGCCGTCAGGCTGCATCTCGCCAAGGTGGCAAAGCGGCGCATGCGATGGTGTCTCTCGTCAAGCTGGGCTGAATAAAGCATCGTTCTTCGCGTGAGTGCTCGAGTTCCACGATAGTCGGGCCATCAGCCGATTGCCAGTTTCTTGCGCGGCGGCGGGCAAATTGAACGGTGCGGCCGTTTTGAACGCGCGACAGGCGGTTCTCATGCCGCGGCCGTCGCTCAGCTTTGATTCTGATCCCGCTCGTCGCGCAAGCTGCCCAGCCGCTTGAGCATATGCTTGATATCCGCGACACCGCGCACGCTGACGTACACGGTAATGGTGGAGTACCACACCAGGCAGGCCACGGTCAACAGCCACCAGAACTGTGCGTCCATCGTTTCAGGTCACACCTTCGCTTGTCACGTTGGCCGGTTTGAGCAGCGAGCCAATGACCATGGCCGCGCCTGAGCCGACGAATGCCGCGATTCCCGAGTAATTCGGACCAATCCATTGGGCCCAGTCGCGAGTGTCGTCGAGTTGCTCACAAACCAGGAATGCCAGTGGAAAGACCGCGCCGACCAGAATCGCGCTGGCGGCGCCCCAACTATTTGCCCGCTTCCAGTAGCAACAGGCGATCAAGAGTGTGGACATGCTGGACAGGTAGATCGTGCCCGTCACGGTCAGGTAGGTCCAGACGGCCTGGCGGGGTTCGTACCACAGACCATAGATCAGCAGGAACACGCCGATGATCGCAATGATGATGCGATTGACCAGCAGGCCGAACTTTTCGGACCACGGGGTCTTTCGCAACGGCGCTAGCAGGTCGTTATAGATCACGCTGCCCCAAGTGAGCATATACGACGAATCGGTCGACATGTCGGCCGCCAGCATGGCCGCGATCAGCAGGCCCATTAACCCCACGGGCACGGCCGTGCTCAAGAGCATGGGCATGGCGTTGGCCGTTGTGTTGGCAGTGACCGAACCCGGCTCGAGAGTCGCCAGGGCCGCGATGCCCCAAATGCCCGGCAGCAAGAACTGGCACACAAAAAAGAAGCTGGTCGCGGTGTAGATCCGCTGGCCGGTCTTGGTGTCCTTGGCCGCCAGCAGCCGTGCCACCGTCGTTTGCCAGGTCATGGCCACGGCCAGGTTGAGCATCAAGTTGAATGCAATGTACGACCAGCCAAGCTCCGGATTTACAAATGGATTGAACCCGCCGTCGCCGTAGTGGTCGCGCACCGTGGCGACCATCGTATCCCATGAGATCTCGTACAGCAGCAAGAACGTGACGGCCAGCAGACCAATGCTCATGACGATAAACTGCAAGAAGTCGGTGACCAGCACCGAGAGCATTCCGCCGACGATTGTGTAGATGGCGACTCCGACAAGTAACGCGGTCATCGTGATTTCCAGCCGATTTGCGGCCAAACCGCAGACGGTGACCAGGAAATCGCCCCCTTGCCGCAGAAAGACTCCCATGTTCAACAGCCCGCCCAACACGATCCCCAGTCCGCTCCACCAGCGAATGCGCGGGCCAAAGCGTCGCTGGAAGAGCTCGGCGATCGTGATCGCGCCCGAGTCGCGCAGCGGCTTCACGCAGAACCCGGTGTACCCGATCACGAACATGGCAACCGCGTATGTTATGCCGACCGTCGCGCCGGCGAAGCCGTGTTTGTAACCCAGTTGCGCGGCCGACATGCAAGTGACGATGCCGAACTCGGTGGCTGCCAGAGATGCAATGCCCAGGTAGACGTCCATCTCGCGACCGGCCAGCAAAAAATCCTCGACCCTGCCGACGTACTTGCGCACGCTCAAGCCGGCGATCATCGTCACAAGCAGGTACAGCCCGACAATGCTGCCGTCGATGGGCCAGGAGAAATGCGACATGCGGTGGCGATCTTGCGAGCCTGAGGCGGGAAAAAGAAACTCGGTCTCCAATCGTAAGCTCGGCGAACAGGCCGGCACAAGGGACGGGCTCGTACGGATCGTGTGCCACTGGCTCCGCCAGTGTGCCAGTGTTTCTGACAAGCCCTGAACAGCACTGGCAAAGCCAGTGGCACACTTGAGACCGGTTCCACCAAGGGCTGACGGGTGTGGCAAGAAATCCTGGCACGTAGCTGAATTCGCAGGAATTCAGGCGCACCCTCACTGAAGTCTTGCGACTTCAGCTACAGCCGCCATAAAGTCTTGCCGCACCCACCTGACCCAGCGCCGGGCCCTTTTTCCGGAGCGCCCTGGTATACTGGCGGGATAGGCGAAGCCTCTGCAAAAACGCTGCGGCTGGTTACGCGGTGGCGCCAATCGTTCTCTTTCGGTAGGAGGTGGCAAATGTCTCGGATCAGCGAAATTTGGCGCGCGGCGTTTGATCGCGCGTCTGCCCTGAGTATTCGTGAGTGGTGGCGCAATTTGCCGCGGCCGCAATGGAGCGCACAGCGTGTGATCTTGATGGCAGCGCTATTCACGATCACGGGCGCGGTGCTCTGGCACTGCGAGGGAAATGCCTGGGTGTTCTGCTTTGGAACCGTCACGGCTGGCCAGACCACGGGGGCGGCTGTTGGCGTGCCCTTCAGTCGAATTTCGCAAAGCGCTCTTTGCGGTTCGATGCTGGGGCTGCTGTTCTTCGCGTACGCGGCCCTCACCTAGTTGATTACAAGCGCCGACGTTTCATATACAATTGAGCCCGGTGGTGTCGCGCCGTCGTGTCCGCAATTCCAGCCTCGCGGATTCGTGAAACGATGATGACTCGTAAATTCTGGATAGCCGGATTTGCGACTCTTGCGCTGGGCCTCCACGCCGCGCGAGCGCTGGCTGAGGACGCCGACCAGGCGCCCGAAACCCCGATCACCCACGCAGACCGGCAGTTCTGGGCGTTTCAGCCGCCAACCGACGCGCCCCCACCGGCGGTGAAGAACGGAGCCTGGCCGCAAACGGGGGTGGATCGGTTCATTCTCGCCAGGCTCGAGGCTCGCGGGCTTGCCCCGGCGCCGCCGGCCGAAAAGCGAGCACTAGTCCGTCGCGCCACGTTCGACCTGCACGGCTTGCCGCCGACGCCCCATCAGGTCGATGCGTTTCTGGCTGATACGTCACCCGATGCCTTCGCCAGGCTCGTCGATCGGTTGTTGGCGTCGCCGCGTTACGGCGAGCGATGGGGACGGCACTGGCTCGACCTGGCGCGCTATTCCGACAGCAACGGCATGGACGAGAACATGGCCATGGCCGAAGCCTGGCGCTATCGCGATTGGGTCGTGCAAGCGTTGAACAACGACCTGCCCTACGATCAATTCGTGCGCGAGCAACTGGCTGGCGACCTCATTCCCGCAGCCGACGACGCCACGAACTTCGAGCGGTTGATCGCCACAGGCTTTCTGGTGCTGGGGCCGAAAATGCTGGCCGAAGACGACCAGATGAAGATGGAGATGGACATCATCGACGAGCAGGTGGATACCGTGGGCCGCGTGTTCATGGGTCTGACGTTGGGCTGTGCCCGCTGCCACGAGCATAAGTTCGACCCGATCTCGATGGGCGACTACTACGCGCTGGCCGGCATCTTTAAGAGCACCAAGACGATGGAGCACTACCGCGTGGTCGCGCGGTGGCTCGAGCGGCCGTTGGCCACTGGTCCGGAGGTGGCACGACTCGAAGATCACAAGCAGCAAGTCGAGAAGGTCAAAGGCGAGATCAAATCGCTCGAGGAGGCTGCCAAACAGAGGGCCGACGCCAAACCGGCCATCGAGCCCGCCGAATCCAAATCGCCGATGGCTACGTTGAAAGAAGAACTGACTGCATTGGAGAAGTCGAAGCCGAATGTGCCACACGCCCTGGCGGTTGCCGACCGTGCGGTTGAGAATTTGCACATCCACGTGCGCGGCGATCACACGACACTGGGCGCGGAAGTGCCGCGGCGGTTTCCGCGAATTCTGTCGAGCGAGGGCCAGCAACCCCTCTCCGCTAGCGCCAGCGGCCGGCTCGAATTGGCCACTTGGCTGGTGCGGCCCGAGCATCCGCTCGTCAGCCGCGTGATTGTCAACCGTATTTGGCAGGGGCACTTTGGCCAGGGCCTGGTCCGCTCGAGCGACAACTTTGGCAGGCTCGGCGAGCCGCCCGACCATCAGCCGCTCGTCGATTGGTTGGCGCGGCGGTTTGTTCGCTCGGGCTGGTCGATCAAGGCCATGCACCGCCTGGTCATGCTGTCGAGCGCTTACCAGATGAGCACGGCCCACAACGAGCGCGCCGCGGCAATCGATCCGGAGAACCGCCTGCTGTGGCACATGAACCGCCGGCGGCTGGCCGCCGAGGAAATTCGCGACGCCATTCTGGCCGTGGGCGGCGGCCTCGATTTGTCGATGGGCGGCACTCTCTTGGCTAACAAGAGCCACACTTATGTCACCAGCACCGCGAGCGTCAACGACGTGAATTACGACAACCAGCGACGTTCGATCTACCTGCCGGTAGTGCGCAGCTCGCTGTATGAGATGTTCAGCGCCTTCGATTTTGCCGACCCGAGCACGGCCAACGGCAAGCGCCCCTCGACGACCGTGGCCCCGCAAGCGTTGTTCATGATGAACAGCACGCTGGTCGAGGGCCAAACCCGGTCGATGGCTGAGTCGCTGCTGGGCGCGAGCGTGGACAGCGACAGCCTGCGAGTTGCGGCCGCCTACCTGCGTGCACACGGCCGCCCGCCAACGGCCGGTGAAGTCAGCGGCGCCCTGCAATTTGTCAGTCAGTACGAGACGCATCTATCGGCACAAAACGTCGCCGCTCCCGAAGCCCGCATCCGCGGCTGGCAGGCCCTGTGCCGCGCGATTCTATCGTCCAACGAATTTGTCTATGTCGAGTAGCGCAGGACCCACGCACCGATGAACGCCCTCTGGCATGCCTGCGATTGCCATCAACCGATTTCGCGCCCCATGACGCGGCGGCAGTTGCTGCGCCAGTCGGCCGCCGGATTCGCCGGCCTGGCGTTGACGACCCTGCTTGCCGACGAAGCCGCCGCGGCCGCTCGGGCCAATCCTCTGGCGTTGAAATTGCCCCATTTTTTGCCGAAGGCCAAGCGGGTGATCTTCTTGTTCATGCACGGCGGACCGTCGCAGGTCGACACGTTTGACTACAAACCGCTTTTGGATCGCGACCACGGTAAGCCGCTGCCGTTTGCCAAGCCGCGCGTGGTCTCCAGCCAGACCGGCAATCTGCTTCGCTCACCCTGGAAATTCTCGCAGCACGGCCAGAGCGGCGCCTGGGTGAGCGAGTTGTTTCCGCACACAGCCGGCATCGTCGACGACCTGTGCTTCGTCCACTCGATGCACGGCTCAAACAGCCGCCACGGCGGGGCGCTCTTGGAACTGCACACCGGCAGCGACACGTTCGTCCGTCCCAGCATGGGCTCGTGGATCACGTATGGTCTCGGCACGGAGAACCAGGATCTGCCTGGCTTCATCACCATCTGCCCCACGCTCACGCACGGCGCCGAAAACAACTATAGCTCCGCATTTCTGCCGGCCGTGTATCAAGGCACGCCGCTGGGCAATGCCGGCACGCCGGCCGAGCGAGCAAAGATTCCGTTTATCGAAAACGCCGCGCACACCTCGCCTGACAGCCAGCGACTCGAATTGGACCTGGTGCGGCGGATGAACGAAGAGCATCTGGCCGCCAGCGGTCCCGACTTGGCGCTCGAGGCCCGGATCGAGTCGTTCGAGCTGGCCTTTCGCATGCAGCGTGCCGCGCCGCGGTTGCAAGATATCTCCGACGAATCGCCCGCGATGCTCAAGCTGTACGGCCTGGACGACCCCAAGACGCAGAACTTCGGCCGCCAGTGCCTCATGGCCCGACGATTTGCCGAAGCCGGTGTGCGGTTCGTACAAGCCAGCCACAGCTACAAGTGGGACCAGCACAGCGGGCTCAAGAAGGACCACGCCAGCAACGCTCTGGAAGTCGACCGGCCGATCGCCGGGCTGATCACCGACCTGAAAGCTCGCGGGTTGTTGGACGACACGTTAGTGATTTGGGGAGGCGAGTTTGGCCGCACGCCCACTGCGCAGGGAGACGACGGCCGCGACCACAACCCGCACGGTTACACGATGTGGTTGGCCGGCGGCGGCATCAAGCCGGGCGTTCAATACGGCCGCACCGACGACTACGGCTATTATTCGGTGGAAAACAAAGTCCACCTGCACGACCTGCACGCCACGATCCTGCACCTGCTGGGCCTCGACCACTTGCAGTTGACCTATCGCTACGCCGGCCGCGACTTCCGCCTGACCGACACCAGCGGCGAGATCGTGGAAGGGATTTTGGCGTGAGTGCCGAATCGTGGCAGCGTGCATCTTCCTTCTCCCTCGATGGGAGAAGGTGGCGAGGAACGAGCCGGATGAGGGTGGAAGATGCAATGCAGACGCCGCGATTTCATGGAGGCGTCACGAGTGAACCAACCCATCGACCATGCTTCGCATTGCGCACTGGGATCGCAGGACCGCGACGACATCGACTCTTCAACGCCGAAGGCGTTTAACACAATAGCCCAGGGCACCGCCCTGAGAGAAATGGAGATGAAAACCCAAGGAGCCCTGCAAGGGCGACAATGGGAATGTTTCGCTGAAGATGTTTCGCCCTTACAGGGCTGGTATGCGCGCGACGGGACTTTGGTCACCCAGGGCGTTGCCCTGGGCTGACATGTTGCACGCCTTCGGCGTTAACAAAACCGGACAGCACTCGCATGACGTTGCTTGCTGAACGTGACGAACTGAAAAGAATCATGAGTGCGAACACTAAGCGCCGCTGGTTCCGCTTCTCGCTACGGACGCTGTTCGTGGTGGTGACGGTCGTCGCGTGCTGGTTGGGGTGGAATGTTCATCAGGTCCAGAAGCGAAAAGCTCTGTTTCAAGAATTTGTCGCGGAGCATCAGGCGCGTCTCCGGGTTTTTAAAAAGGTCGGCGACTGGGGCGGGTCGGTTAGTTGGCACTCCGAAACAATTCAGCAAGCTCCAGCAACCCCCACTCCAATCCCGCTCATTCAAAGGCTTCTCGGGGACGAGGCTCACACCATCATCCATCGCAGTCGGGAAGCGGACGCACGTCGCACAATGCGTTATTTTCCCGAGGCCACCATTATCTACTACACCGGCCCCTCTGGGCCCGCATGGGTTCGCGCCATAATCGAAGAGGCATTCAATGGTGGCGCCCCGCCTTCGGCACTTCCGTCACCATGATGAAAAAACAACGACACACTAACCCGCCACTACCCGCCTGTAGCCCGCGATAGACTCGGTGGGGGCAAGGTGGTATCCTTGACGCTCCGGTACATTGCCGGCTGGTTCGGCGGTTCATCTGTGTCGGATGTGCCGGCAATCAATTCCCAGCAGAATCGAGAACAACGTCCCATGCGAACCCGCCCGCATAGTGCTTTCGTACAGAAGCTGAAGACGCTTCGCTGTCCCAAGTGTGGGGGCAAGATGAATCCGCAGCGAAAGCGCTGCCATCGCTGCCACCAGGTGCAAAACACCCGCCCAAAGAAGTAGCACTGTGGGTCGCAAACCTCGGGAATTGCCGCTTCGTTACGCGGGGCAACGGCCGCTGTCACCCGCGGCACGTTACGCCTGTCGTAAGCGATTTACTGATCGGGCTTTATGAGTCGCATGCTGGCCTGCGTCTCGCATTGCCCGGATGGGGTTTTGCCTTTATACTTCGGCTGGCTGGACGCTCGCCAATCCATGTTTAGTGGTGCGGGTTCGCACGCCTTGCGCCTTTTGCCCTTCCTTCCCACCCGCGCTCGCCATGGCTGACTCTCGGCAGTTTGTTCCCTTGGCCGAGGCTCAGGCCCCGTTTTTTGCCGGCGTGGACGTGGGAGGAACGAACATCAAGGTTGGTGTGGTGGATGACCTGGGCCGGCCGATGAGCTGGCTCAGCATCCCTACGGAGGTGGAACGCGGGCCCGACGAGGCGATCAAGCGGATTTGCCAGGGTGTGGACCAGGCGCTGACCCAGGCGGGCTTGAAACGGCAGCAGATTCCGCGGTTGGGGCTGGGATCACCTGGGACCATGGACATCGCCAAGGGCATCCTGCTCACGCCGGGCAACTTGCCCGGCTGGTGGCACTTTCCGTTGCGCGATCGGCTGAGCCAGGCGTACGGGCTGCCGGTCACATTTGCCAACGACGCTCGCAGCGCGGCCTATGGCGAGTATTGGGTTGGCAGCGGCCGCGTGATGCACAGCATGGTGCTGTTTACGCTAGGCACGGGCGTGGGGGGCGGCATCGTTATCGGCGACGTGCTGGTGGCCGGCGAGCACAGTGCCGGAAGCGAGCTGGGACACATGATCATCGACTACAACGACGACTCGCGAGTTTGCTCTTGCGAGCAGCGCGGCCACCTCGAGGCCTACGCCAGCGCCACGGCGGTGGTCAAACGCACCCAGGAAGCCCTCGACGCCAGACGAACCAGCTCGCTGACCAAACGCATCGCTGGTGGTGAGGAGCTGTCGGCACTGATGATCGACCAGGAAGCCGAGCGAGGGGACCCGCTGTCGAATGAGATCGTGCTGGAGACCGCCCGTTTCTTGGGCATCGGCGTGGTCACGGCCATGCACAGCGTCGACCCGCAGGGGGTCGTAATCGGCGGAGCGATGACGTTCGGCAAGCACGAGGCCGTGATCGGCCGCAAGTTTCTGGCACGCATCAAGGAAGAGGTCTCTCGGCGGGCGTTTCCCGAGCTAGCCGAGCAAACCACGATCGACTACGCCTCGCTCGGTGGCGACGCCGGATTTATCGGCGCCGCCGGACTTGCCCGGCGAGACTACATACAGAAGGCCAAATGAGTTCCATCGACTGCAAACATATTCGCAATTTCTCCATCGTGGCGCACATCGACCACGGCAAGAGCACGCTGGCCGATCGCCTGCTGGAAAAGACCGGCACGGTCGAAAAGCGAGACCTGCGCGAGCAGACGCTCGACGACATGGATTTGGAGCGGCAGCGCGGTATCACGATCAAGGCCCGTGCCGTGGCGATGCGCTACAAGCGCGACGGTCAGGAGTATGAGCTCAACCTGGTCGACACGCCGGGGCACGTCGATTTTCAATACGAAGTTTCGCGGAGCCTGGCCTGCTGCGAAGGGGCGGTGCTGTTGGTCGATGCTTTCCAAGGAGTCGAGGCGCAAACGGTCGCCAACGCTTACCAGGCGATGGAGCACGAGCTAACCATCGTGCCGGTGCTCAACAAGGTCGACTTGAAACATGCGCGCCCCGACGAGGTGATTGCCGAGATGGAATCGGTGCTGGCAATCCATCCGGAGGACGTGTTGAAGTGCAGCGGTAAGACCGGGGTTGGCGTCGAGGAACTATTGGAGGCGATTGTCAAGCGCATCCCGCCACCGCAGGGCGACCCCGATGCACCCTTGCAGGCGATGGTTTTTGACAGCCATTACGATGAATTCCGCGGCGCCATCACGTATGTCCGCGTGATGAACGGCACTGTGCGCAAGGGTCAGAAAATCCGCTTCGTCAAGTCCGCGACGACGCACGAGGTGTTGGAGCTGGGCCAGTTCGTTCCCCAGCGCCGCGCCTGCGACGAGCTGGTGGCCGGCCAGGTGGGCTATCTGATCTGCAACATCAAGGCACTGGGCGCGGTTCACGTGGGCGACACAGTGACCGTGCCGGGAGAGGGTGCCGCCGAAGCGCTGACCGGCTATCGGGCCCCGCAGCGGATGGTGTATTGCGGGCTTTATCCGTCCGACGGCCAGGACTTCGAAGAGCTGCGCGAGGCGCTCACCAAGCTCAGCATTAACGACCCGAGCTTCGAGTTCGAGCCGGAAACCAGCGATGCCTTGGGCTTTGGATTCCGTTGCGGGTTCCTGGGCCTATTGCACATGGAGATCATCCAGCAGCGACTCGAAGGCGAGGCCGACCTGGACCTGGTGCAGACCGCGCCCAACGTGACCTACGAGATTCTGACCACCACTGGCGAGACGCTCTACATCCACAATCCACAGAAGGTGCCGGACTCGGGGCAGATCGAGGAGTTCCGCCAGCCGATCGTGAAAGTCAATTTCGTGCTGCCGGTCGAGTCGATCGGGCCTGTCATGCAATTGTGTACCGACCGCCGCGGCGTGTACGTGCGCACCGAGTACCTGTCGCCAACACGGGCCATGCTGACCTTCAACCTGCCGCTGGCCGACGTGATCTACGACTTGCACGACAAGCTCAAAAGTGTGACGCGCGGCTATGGCACGATGGACTATGAGCTTGTCGGCTACTTTCCGGCCGATTTGGTGCGAATGGACATCCTGGTTGGAAGTAAGCGGGTCGACGCGCTGTCGATCATTTGCGACCGCCGCGACGCAGACCGGCGCGGCCGGGCGATTGTGAAAAAGCTGCGCAAGGAGATCGACCGCCACATGTTCGAAGTCGCGCTGCAAGCCGCCATTGGGACCCGCATCATCGCCCGCGAGACAATCTCGGCCATGCGCAAGAATGTGACTGCCAAGTGCTACGGAGGCGACATCACCCGCAAGCGCAAGCTGTGGGCCAAGCAGAAGGAAGGCAAGAAGCGGATGAAGTCGATCGGCAGCGTCGACATTCCGCAAAAGGCGTTCTTGGCCGTGCTCGACACCAGTTCCGAAAAGAGCTGACCCACGCGGAGCTTGGCGTATGACCTCCGCCCTGCCAGACGTTGCTAATCGTCGCAAGTCGCACGGCGCGCACCGCGCACTGGTGCACGGTATGGTTGGCTGCGCTGTGATGGGGCTGTTGGTCAATACATGGGCGGTCGATGGGTTAATGGCTCCGGTCGTCGTGGCAAGCGGATCCATGGCGCCGACACTGCAAGGTCCACACGTCGCGTGGACGTGCACGGGGTGTGGTCACGAGTTCAACTGCGGAATCGAGTCGCTGCCGTCGACTCCGCGTACAGCCGTCTGCCCACTATGTCGGGCAGAGAATGAAACTTCGCTGGGGGTCGAGCGGACAGGCAGTCGCGTGCTGATTGACCGCTTTGCATACGCGATTCACGCGCCGCGCCGCTTCGACGTCGTCGTGGTGCGATCGCCCGACGATCCGCGATCGCTACTCGTCAAACGCGTCGTCGGTCTGCCGGGCGAGCAAGTGCGCATTGGCCAGGGCGAGGTCTGGGCGAACGGTCAGGTAGCGCAGAAGACGATTGCCCAACAGCGCCAGATGGCGGTCGCTGTGTATGCGCCGACGGCCCCGCATTGCGATTCTCAAGCGTCTCAACGCTGGCACGACCGCAGTGGCAACTGGCGCTCGGTTGGTGCAGGGTTTGTCCACAAGACGTCGACAAGTATTCCCGCTCCCACGAGGGGAGAGGGCAGAGGTGAGGGCGCCGGTGCTGCGGAAATCCACTGGCTCACGTACCGGCATTCCAACGGCACGATCACCGACGAAAGCACTTACGATCAGACCGAGTCGCGAGTTCTGAATACCGTGTCCGATATCCTGCTGTGTGGCGAGCTCACGTTGCACGGCGGTGGCGAAATCTTTCTGGCGTCGTCGTCGGCTGGCGATGCGTTTGTTGCCCGCGTAGAGCCTGGATCGCGGCGGGGGACGCTAACGCACAATGGCCGGACAGTTGCGTCGATTGACGCCGCCGACTTCCTACTTGGT
>CAZUPX010001086.1:0-4304 GCA_964622155.1 uncultured Planctomycetaceae bacterium
AGTCGCCCTTCATGGCCGCGATAGCCTGCTTGCTGGGCGCTGTCCAAGGCTGGCCGTCGGCGGCGTTCCAGAGCTTGATCAGGTTGTCGGCCCCGGCGGAGGCCAGTTGCTTGCCATCACCGCGAATCGCCAGCGCCGTAACGGCCGCGCCGTGCTTGATCTCGCGCACCTGCTGGTTGTTGGCCAGGTTCCAGACGCGGATCACGCCGTCGGCGCTGGCCGAGACAAGCTGCGTCTTGTCCGTCGGCACGACGGCCAGCGCCGTAATCGGCTGGGCGTGCCCGGTGATCGTGGCGCCTGGCGTAAACGGCGCGTTGGCGTCGGCCGGCAGCGTCCACAGACGAATCGCGTTGTCGGCGCCGGCCGCAGCGACCTGGTTGCCATCACCCACGACAGTCAGCGCCGTCACCGGCGCCGGCGTTTCGACCTGTCCGGCCGGGGCGGCGTCGGGCAGGTTCCACACGCGGATCGTCTTGTCGAGCGAGCCCGACACGAGCTTGGCCGTCGTTGCCAAGAATTGCAGGCTGGTGACCGCCGCCGTATGTCCCGGCCAGGCCTTGATCTCCTTGCCTGCCGCGTTGTCCCACAGCTTGATCGTGCCGCCGGCTTCGCCCAGGGCGGACAACTGGCCGTCCGCGCTAACGGCGATCACGCCCACCGGCGAGCCGCCCGCCGCCAGATCGGAACGGCGAACGTTGTGCGGCAGGCGCCAGAGCTTCACTTCGCGATAGCTGCCCGAGGCCAGCACCTGGCCATCCGGACTGAAGGCCAGTGACTGCACCAGGTCCAGATGTGCCACGCCTTCCTTTTGATAAAGGCCCGAGCTGACAAGCGCCGGATCAGTAAGCCGCGTGACGAGCTGACCGGACGCGAGGTGATAAACAAAGATCTGATTGGCCCGACCACAGGCCGCGTACTGCCCGTCGGGCGTGATGGCCACGGCATAGATCGGATTGATGCCCTTCGGCAGCGGCTGCCACTTGAGCGCGGCGGACGCGGCCGACGCATCGGCGACAGCTCCCTGATCGATCCACAGTTTGATCAGGCCCAGTTGCTCGCTTGACAGGGCCTTGGCACCGACGTTGTTGTCGGCCGGGGGCATCAGCGGTTCATCCTGGTGCGAGGCGACCTTAAGCAGCAGGCTCTCGGCGCTCTTGTTGGCGATCACCGCCGGCCCGGAATCGCCCCCCTTGAGGATCGACGCCGGAGTCTCCAGCACCAAAGAGTTCTCCGCCTTGGTGGCGCTGTGACAGGCCAGGCAGTTCTTGGCCAGGACCGGCAGAATCTCTTTTTCGAAGCTCACCGGACCATCGTGCTTGACGTCGGCGATGGCGATGGGCTTGGCCTCGTCGGCGGCTTTAACGGCCGTTGCAAACACGAGCACAAGCGCAGCCACGGAGACGGCGATGGTTTTGCCGAAATCGTTCACGGGAGACCAAGCCTAGCGGTCAGGGGGAGGGAAAACGCGTCAGGCGGGCAGGTTTTGCATCAGTCAAACCCAGGGACGGCATCCCTGGGTGGCAGTCGAAGATCAACCGATCGTTAGTGGTTGAACAAAAACTCCTTGGTGTTAATCAAAGCCCACAGGATGTCCTCATAGGCGAGTTTCTCGTCTTTGGATTTGGACAAATGGCCAAGAGCCACGGCCGCCTCGTCGCTCTGCGGCTCGCGAGAATAAATGCGCAGATAAATCTGGCGGATCTTTTCTTCTCGCGGGCGGTCCTTGTCACCCGCCAGCGCCGCTGCCAGGCCGCTCGTGGCCGAGAGCTTGCCCTGCACCTCGGACGAATTGAGCAGGTGTAGGCTCTGCGCCAGGTTGGCCTCAGACGATCGTTCGCACTCGCAGGCACTCGTGGACTCCGGCCGCCCGAAGACGGTCAGGAAGTAGGAGCCGAAGCTACTATCGGGCAACTGCACGGCTCGCACGCCTTGTGGCACGCCGCCAAAACTGGTCTTCGACTCGGTGACCGTGTCGATCGCGTCCAGCAACACTTCGGCCGGCAGACGCTTGGGATAGTAGCGAGAGTAGTTCTGCTTGTCGTTGGCATTGTAGTCGTTGGGGGTCGATGCCAGGGCGTACGCCTGCGAGGTACAGATCGTGCGCACGAGGTTCTTCAGATCAAACCCGCTGTCGATGAAGTGCTTCGATAGGGCGCCGAGCAATTCCTGATTCGTGGCGGGATTGGTCACGCGCATGTCGTCTTCTGGATCGACCAGGCCGCGGCTGAAAAAGTGCTTCCAGTAGCGGTTCACCAGCGCCGGCGCGAAGAACGGGTTGTCCTTGGCGGTCATCCAGTCGACCAGCGCGTGGCGCGGATCGTCCTCGGTCGAAAGCGCCGCCTTCGCGGCACCGAGACCGGTCGGCGGGACCACTTTCTGCGTCTTGGGATTCGTGGCGCTCGGCTCGCCGCGAGAGTGCACGACTCGCTCTTCGCCAAACTGGGCTCCCGGCTTGCGCTGCATCCGCGAAAAGAACGCCGCGAAGCCGTAGTAGTCCTGCTGGCTCCATTTTTCGAAGGGATGATGATGGCAGCGGGCACATTGGATGCGCAAACCCAGGAATAGTTGGGCGGTGTCCTCCACCTGCTCGTTGGTCTCTTTGACCTCGCGATACCAGGCCACCGGCGGATTCTGACCGATTTCGCCGGTCGCGGTCAGCAGTTGTCTGGCGATCTGGTCGTAGGGAACATTGGCGTGCAGGCTGTCGCGAATCCAGTCGTGAAAAATGCGAGTGCCGCGCGCGTAGGTCTCGTTACGGCGCTTGTTGCGCAGGATCGCATTCCACTTGTTGGCAAAGTAATCGGCGTAGTCGGTGCTGGCCAGTAGCGTATCGACCCACTGCTCACGCTTGGTTGCACTGGTGTCGGCCAGGAATTTTTGAGTTTCCTCGGGGGTCGGCAGCCGGCCGGCGATGTCGATCGCCGCGCGGCGCACGAACGTTGCGTCATCGCACGTGGCCGATGGCGGCACGCCTAGGGTCTTCAGCTTCTTGAAAACCAGCTCGTCGATAAAGTTCTTTACCGGCGGGGTGCTTTCGACCGGAACGCCCAATGGCACGCTGGCGCGGAACACGCCCACCTGTCCTTGATAGCGAGCCATCACCGCCACGTCGCCGCTCAGATCGAGCGTCTTCACAAGGCCGGTGATGCTGACCTCGGCCATTTCCGGATTGTTGGGCTCGAACTTCACTGTGCCGGTCACGTCCTCGGTCACGCCGTTGGTATAGTGGGCGATCACCAGCAGTTGCTGTTCGGAGTTTGCGGCCATCGTGCGCTCCGCCGGAAGAACGTCGATTCGCGCGACAGTCGGATCGCTGTCGCTGCCATACGGCATGCCCTGCAGAATCCAGCGACGCATCAACCGGTAAGAATGCGAATCAACTTCCAGGCGCGTTCCACCGCCGTGTGGCATCTGGCCGACCGGCTTTTGGAGCAGCAGACTGCGATCGGGCGCGGCGGGGAACAATCGACGTCCGCGGCCTTCTTTGACCAGGTGCTCGAAGTCTTCCGTGGGTTCAAATCCCAATAGCGACAACTTAAACCCGTTCTGGCCGCTAGCTTTGCCGTGACAGCCGCCGCTGTTGCAACCCAGCTTGGTGAAGATCGGGACGATTTGATTCGGAAAATTCACCTGCGGATCGTGGCCAAAATGAACGACCGTGACCTTGATCGTGCCGGCCGGGCCCTGGGCACTCTTGGCCGTAATCGTTGCCGTTCCATCGGCTTGCGGAATAACAAGGCCCGATTTTTCGACGCTGACAATCCCGCCGGGCGAGGTTTCGTAGGTCGCCGCGGAGGTTAGATCGCGCAGTTGTCCGCTGGAGAATTTTCCAGCCACGAGAAGCTGCTGTCGGGCGTCCTGACCGTCGAGTGTAAAACCGCCCTCCGTCGTGCGGCCGCTATCGACTTGGACCTCGAGCAACTGACCGGGATCGCCCAAGCCGGGCGCCGTCGGCGCTTTGGCCTCGGGGGCGGCCGTGACGACAGGTGTCGCACCCCATGAACCCACCAGAACGATGGTTGCGGCCACCAGAGCGATTCGACTCGTCATGACGCTGGTCCTCGCGCTTTTAAAGAGCCATCCTGACACAATCGGACAAGGTTGTTGCGCCGGGGCGAAGGTGGGTTGCAGGCGGGCACTTGGCGTCGCTTGCACGCGGTTGGGGCGCGATCTTGTCCGGTTGCCTCTAGTACATGCAGGCAGGGTCCGCCTAACGATGGAGATTATCCCACTTGGAGACCCTTCTTGCAAGGATATTTATAGGCCAATATTGATGCGGGGTGCGCGAGTGGATTCCGGCGTTT
>CAZUPX010001087.1:0-3418 GCA_964622155.1 uncultured Planctomycetaceae bacterium
CGGAAAGAAAGATCGCATCGGGATACTCTGCCTTGACGCGCCCGATCAAATACTCCCAAAAGGCAAACGGCTTGGTGTGCGGATTGTCGATGCGAAAAATGCGGACGCCCGAAGCGCACCAGTACAGCACCACGTCGGTCAGCTCTTGCCACAAGGCCCGCCAGTCCGACGTCTCGAAGTCGAACGGCACGATGTCCTGATATTTTTTGGGTGGGTTTTCGGCGTATTGCATCGTTCCGTCCGGCCGCTTGCGAAACCACTGGGGATGTTCTCGCAAATAGGGATGGTCGGGCGAGCATTGAAACGCGATATCAAGCGCCAGCTCGATGCCTTGTTGCGCGGCGGCCGCCATGAGCTTCTTGAAGTCCTCAAGCGTGCCCAACTCCGCGTGAATCGACTTGTGCCCCCCCTCGCTCGATCCGATGCCCCACGGACTGCCAACATCCGATGGCTCGGCAACGATGGCGTTGTTGCGCCCCTTGCGAAACGTGGTGCCAACCGGGTGAATCGGGGGCAGATAGACGACGTCGAAGCCCATTTCGCGCAACCGCGGCAGCCACTCGGCCACATCTCGAAACGTGCCGTGCCGGCCCGTCTCGCTAGAACACGATCGCGGAAATAATTCATACCAGGTGCTATACGCGGCCCGCGGCCGATCGACCGTCACGCCCAACGGCGGGTCAAACTGCGTGGCGGCCTGCAGGTCCGGGTAGCTGTGCATCAACGCGTCGAGCTCGTCCGCTGCGGCTTGGTACGTCGAGAACCCTGCCGACCCTTGCGCGAGGACCGAAGCCAGGTGCTTCAGTCGCACGGCGTCATTGCCGCCGGCGCGGTCCGCCGCGGCTGCCACGAGCTGCGAGCCGATCACGAGATCGACACCGGCATCCTGCCCCGCCTCGATGCGCCGTTTCAAAGCGTGGTGCCAGGTGGCGAACGCATCGACCCAGCCGAGAATGGTATATTCCCAGCGGCCGATTTCATCCAGCACCAGTTCCGCATGCCACGCGTCGTTGCCCAAATCGGTCAGAGGCGTTTCGTGCCACTCGGTCGTGTCGCCATGGCGGCTCAAGAGCACGGCCCGCACGACGTCGTGCCCGTCGGCGTACACGTCGGCGCTGACGACCAGTTTTTCTCCGACGGTGCGCTTGATCGAAAAGCGCCCGCCGTCGACGGCCGGTGCAAAATTCTCGATGACGACCCGGCGGCGGCCTTCGATGGCCGGCAAGTCGGTGTTGTCCGTTAGCATGGTCTGGTGTTGGCTCAATCCGGGAGCGCGTTGGCCGGCGGAGTAGTCGACGCACGGCGTAACCACCGCCGACTTGACTGCACGTTGGCGTTTCGAGCGCAGTGGTAGAACTTGACCATTCGGCAATGCCCGTGTAATAGTAGCACACGGATCGCAAAGCTGTCCAAGTCGCGCGACAGCAGCCGAAACAGAGGTCTTTTCCGTGAGCGTCGCGCCATCGAAGCGAGCCATTTTTGGCGCCGCGACGAACATGCCGCGGCGTGTCGTCTTGTCACTTCGCGGACTAAGAATTAGGATAGTCCTTTCACACTCCCCTGTAGCTCAGTTGGTACCAGTCCCGGCGCGCCGGGATTAACCGGCTTGTCGTAGGTTCGAGTCCTACCGGGGGAACGGAGCCCATGTCGAAGGCGGGGCGAGAAGTCCGTGAGCTCTAGCAACTGTGAGTTCTGGGTCTACGTGCTGGAGAATTCCGCGGGACGATTCTATATCGGTTCAACGGACGATCCAGCGCGTCGACTCGTTGAGCACAATGCGCAAGGGGTTTTGGGCGAGCGGTACACTGCGAAAAATGGGCCGTGGCGACTTGTGTGGTCTGAGTGCTATCCGACTCGCGGTAGCGCAATGCGGCGAGAAACACAGATTAAACGTATGAAGTCCGCGCGCTGGATTCGCGAGCGCCTATTGGCCAGGCAAACGAGCTAGCCGAGTTGCTAGAGTCCCGGTCCCGGCGCGCCGGGATTGGTTCGAGTCCTACCTCCCACGCTGCGAGTTGCTCGCTGCGGCACATCATCTTGTCACTTTGCCGCCCAGAAACTAGGATAGTTCGTTCACACTCCCCTGTAGCTCAGTTGGTAGAGCAGCCGGCTGTTAACCGGCTTGTCGTAGGTTCGAGTCCTACCGGGGGAGCTTTTCCGGTTTGCGGAATTGCCGCCGACCCACGGGTTTACAGAGAACGCCGAGAGTGAGAGCTCTCGGCGTTTCGCCTTTTCCGCCGTTCTGGCAACGACTTGCGACGATCATTTACGTCGTGAGAATTCTCTGCAGATCTCACGCGAGCGCGCTATTCGCGGTTGTGACCGCCACTCTCGCCAGAACTCTCGCGCTCTCGGCTTAGCAGAGGCTTTTGGGTTAGCAACCTGGTTGGATTCGCAGCCCATCTCGGTGCGAAGCGATTTCAGATTCCATGAGACAGCCACATTGGGTCCGCGAAAGCCGCGAGGGCGCGACAGTTGTCTCTCCTACACGCAGCCAGCGTCCGCTGCGGCTCTAACGAGAACCTTGTTTGCGCGCCTCATATGCGAGAGAATTATGGACCGGCGTAATGTGGTCCGCGAGCATAGAAGTCTCAACTGTTGTTAGAGGCTCGTCGCCCCGTCCACTGCAGCTTGGATGAGACGTCGTAACCGGATCGGTGGTGGCCCTGAACATTGCGGGGAATGATGGCAAAGTATATCGACTCTGGGTCCGGCCAAGCGGATCAGGATGTAGGGCATTGGCTCGACGAGAACGTCGTGGCGGGCATTCGGGAATTCCGATGTCAGTTCGGCTATTTTCGCTTCTCGGCGATCGAGCCGTTCGCAGAAGTTATACGTGACCTTGCTCACGATGGCGGACAAGTTCACTTCGTTCTCGGATCAAACTTCGGCAGCTTGGTTGCAGCAGATGCCCAGCGCGTGCTTAGGGTCGCCGCGGGGGCTGATGCCAGCTTGAGCATCGTTGCATTCGCGGACGCCGAGTTTCACCCCAAGACGGTCCACATCGTCCGCGCGGACAATTCGGTGACGGCGGTCGTTGGATCATCGAATCTCACGGGGCGCGGTCTCGGCCAGAACGTTGAGGCAGGAGTCGTTTTTGATAGCCGTGCCGCTGATGCGATGGATCAATTGGACCGCATTCGAGACGCGATCGATTTGTGGCGCGAGTTGAGTCATGTCACCGATCCCCCTCAGGTGGCCCGAGCAGTGTTCCCGATAACGAGTGATGATGATCTTCGGGAGTTAGCCGAACGCGGAATCATCAACGTGCCGCAGCCTAGAAGGCCTCGAACAGGTAGCGGGGGCGGAGCCGGTGGGGGAGGGAATCTCCTTCCCCGACGTCCACCGACTTGGCGACCTAATCGAACGGGTTGGCGACCGGAAATCCCTGATCTTATAGAGGTTCCCCCGAATCCGG
>CAZUPX010001088.1:0-5009 GCA_964622155.1 uncultured Planctomycetaceae bacterium
TGTTGTTCTCCTGGCGCCCCAGTGCCAGCATTGGCTAACACCTAAAGCAACCGCCGTGCCTGAAATCAACCGAACGGGTAACGAATTCCAAGACGAGGTCGCAACTTGTTTGCCGCACTGAAATTCGGGATTGGGACGTGCGGATTGGCGCCCGGCGGCCGAGCACTGTCCGATTCGCGCCCGTGCAACGTTGCCGCCCGCGAAGCGCCTCGCTCAAACGGGTGTTGCTGAATAATTGGGCCAGACCTGAGCCGTTTTCAGGGGAACTGCGGCCGTTTCGCGCCGTTGCGAGTCGATTCACAAACTTGTGACAATGTGCCGCTATCGGAGCTGCCGCCATGCGCACCTGCCGGCGATGAAAAATCGAGGACGTCACGATGGGCATCTGCCGACCTTTTTTCCTGCTAGAATAGAATTGACGGCTCGCCGGTATTCCTCGTCGCGACGGCTCCCGAACGATTGGAAAGATCACATGCCCGCACTTAGTCGGACTCAGGCCGTAGATACACTGAGCGGCGAACTGTCGCGTCTATCCGACGACGATCTTGTTGAAGTCTATAACGAATTGTTTCCAGAGACACCGATTTCGGATGACACGGTGCCGCAGCGACGCGAATTCATGGTCGGGCAGATCGCCGACCACGTGCGTGGGGGCTTGGAAGCGGAGGAAATCGTCGACCTTTGGAACGTGCTCTTCCCCCATTATCGAAGTGTCTGGTATGACGAGGGAGCCGATCTTCTCCACTGCGATGTTGAGCCTACCGACGACGAGTCAGGATTGGCTGGAGTACGCGAGGAATAGGCCGTCGCTTCCGAGTGTTTTAAACCGTTGCGCAGTCCAGCTTGGAGGGATGAGTGCCTGCGACTGCGTTAACCCACTTTCGCGAAGACCTGATCCGTTCGACAGCCCTCGTCGCTCACGGCGACACGCTACCAAGGACGACGGCAGCGGAAGCAATGCTCAGGAGCGACATTCTTCGCAGTGGATGGATGTTTGCTGTGGGAGCCCTCGATGCTTACTTTTGTGACGCCTACACCGACATCGTCGCCGCCGCAATCATCGCAAAGAGCCGACAACAGAACGTTGACTTGCCAAACTTCTTTCTCGAGATTAGATTTCCCGTTCGAGCAATACTCGAGCCGTACAGTCAGAACGAGAATTGGCGCTGGCGCATGGCAGCTCGTGAAATGATGGCAAAGGAAAATGTCACTCGTCTCGCGACGGTCCAAACGTTGTTCAATAAGTTCTTTCGACGGAGTCACCGATTCTTTGGTGACTTGCTGCCCACGTGGATCCTTCATGCGAACGCGAAAAAGCGACTGTTCGGTATTACCAGGGTGGCGTTCAGTGGACTCACAGGACAGGATCGCGACACGGCAGTGAAGTCGGCGCTGGCCCAGATGGAGGATCGATTTCGCGATATCTTTCAGCGGCGCCACGACTGCATCCATAACTGCGACCGGCCGCGCGTTTCGCCCCAAACACTGACTCTGGCCGGGACAGTTACCAAGGTAATCCAGGATATTGAATTCCTGGTCTTGCGATGCGATGAACATATCGACAGTGAATTCAGAGAGTTCCTGTTGAGCATCGGCTGTTTGAACGCGACGATAACGCAGGCGGGGTACTGAAGCGTTCTCCCCAGGCGGCTCTCTGCCGTCGCTGAGCTAGCGGAAGCTGCCTCCGTCGAGGCCGTGTTTCTTCATGAAACGATACAGCGTGCCGCGCGGCAGTCTGGCCTCCTCGGCCGCGGTGCGCACGTCGCCGTGGTGTCGCACAAGAAGGTCGTTCAAGTACTGGCGTTCGAAGCGGGCCGTGTGCTCGTCGCGCAGCTCGAAATAGCCCACCGCGCCGCCGGAGCGGCCCTGGCCGGCGGCCGCCACCAGGTCGTCCGGAATGTCGTCCACCGAGATCATCGGCTCCTTCGTAAGCGCGATGCCGCGGCGGACGACATTTTGCAACTCGCGGACGTTGCCCGGCCAGTGGTACTGGGCCAGCACCTGGTAGGCCTCGGGCGTGATCCCCTTGAGCTTGTGGTTCATCTCGCGCCCGTAGCGGTGCACCATGTACTCGGCCAACAGCCCGATATCATCCCCACGTTCGCGCAACGGCGGCAAATCGATCCGCACCACGTTGATCCGGTAATACAAATCCTGCCGGAATGTGCCTTGGCGAATCATGTCGTCGAGATTTCGGGCCGTGGCGGCCACGATGCGCACGTCGACGTCAATCTCCTCGCGGCCGCCCACGCGGCGAACCTTCCGCTCCTGCAACATGCGCAGCAGTTTGGCCTGCAGCAGCAGTGGCAGCTCGGCCAGCTCGTCGAGAAAAAATGTGCCCCGGTCGGCAAACTCCACCAGCCCGATGCGCCGGCTGTCGGCCCCGGTGAAGGCGCCCTTCTCGTGTCCAAAAAACTCGCTCTCCAACAGGCTCTCGGGTATCGCCCCACAGTCGACCGGCACAAATGGCCCCTGGGCACGCTTGCTGCGGCGATGAATACTGCGGGCGACCAACTCTTTGCCGGTGCCGGTCTCACCGACCACCAGCACGTCAACATCCGACTGGGCCACCTGCTCGATCGTGTCGAACACCTTACGCATCGCCCCGCAGCCACCGACCATGTCGTCGAAGCTGTAGGGCCGCTCGACCTGGCGGCGCAACAGCTCGTATTCCGCTTCAAGTCGACGGCCGCTGAGCAATCGCCGGGCGCTGGCGGCCAAGGCCTCGGCATCCAGCGGCTTAGCCAGATACTCGCCCGCTCCGGCGCGCAAACTGGCCGTGGCCGAATGCACGTTGGGAGCTGCGGTCACCACGATCATTGGCAACTCGGGGTCCGACTGGCGCGCGGCATTCAACAGGTCCAGCTCGTCGGCCTGGCCGGCACCGATGTCTGCCACGAGCAAATCGAACGCATTGGCCTCGAGCTTTGAAATTGCCTCGGCGGCCGAGGGCACAATGCAAAGCTCAGCCGAGTCGAGCTTCGCCAGGGCCCGCTCGTACTCGCCAGACGATGCCGCGTCGACGTCGACAATCAAGATGTGCGGCTTCCTCATGGCGGTCCTGAAATCTAGCGGTGCACCAGCGTGGTCGAGCGCCAAAATGCCACAACGACCCTTGCGATCCGCCTGAATCGTCAGCCACCGATAGCTTCGGACAGCGCGACGCAAACGTCAATCGCCCGCGCTGTCTAAAAATAGCCAAAAAACCGGCGCCACCCGCGGCCGTGCATGGCCAGGTGCCTCTGTTTATACTACGGGTCTATCGAGCGGCAGCGTCCCGCAACAGATGCCACCTCAAAGTTTCCTAGCTCCCGGCGACAGTCGGGGTCTGGAGACCCGTGGGCCGATCCCCTAAAGTATCGCTGCCACTGAACCCGCCACGCATCCAACCTTCCGAGGCGAACCTGCCATGAGTCCTCTGCGGCTTCCCGCTTGGCCAATCCTTATTGCGATGGCCTGTCTCGTTACGTTGACATCGACGGCCGTGACGGCACAAGAAGCAAAGCAAAATGAAAGCCAGTCGATCGAAGCTCGCTTCACGCCGCTGGCCGGCTTTGTGGTGCAGGAAGTCGTCACGCCCGGTTCGACCGGGTCGTTGGTGGCCATGGCCTTCAACGAGACTGGCGACATGATCGCCTCGCGCGAGCAGGGCCCGCTTTTGCTGGTCCGCGACAAGGACCGCGACGGCCAGTTCGAATCGGTCACGACCTATTGCGACAAGGTCACAAACTGCCAGGGCATTCTGCCCCTGGGCGATCACGTGTTTGCGGTGGGCAACGGGCCATCGGGCACGGCGTTTTATCGACTCACCGATGCCGACGGCGACTGGGTGGCCGAAAAGGTCGAGACCCTGTTCAAATTCAAAGGGGGCATGGGCGAACACGGTCCGCACGCGCCCGTGCTGGGCCCCGACGGGCTCATCTACATCATGATCGGCAATCACGCCCACGAGGAGCCCGCGGTCGCAGCGACCAGCCCGCACCACCACTACTACGATGCCGAGCTAATCACTCCGAAGTACGAAGACGCCAACGGTCACGCGGCCGGCATCAAGGCCCCTGGGGGCACGGTCGTTCGCACGGACACCAACGGCAGCTTCCTCGAGCTGTACTGCGGCGGATTTCGTAATGCCTACGACCACGCGTTCAACCGCGACGGCGAGCTGTTTACCTTCGACTCCGACATGGAGTGGGACATCGGCCTGCCGTGGTACCGCCCCACACGCGTGAACCACTTGACGCCGGGCGCGGAGTTTGGCTGGCGAAGCGGCTGGTCGACGTGGCCCAATTATTTCGTCGACAGCCTGCCCACGACGCTCGACGTCGGCCGCGGATCGCCGACCGGCGTCGTGTTTTATGACCACTCGCGGTTCGGCACCAAGTACGAAGGCGCGCTATTTATGTGCGACTGGTCGCAGGGCCGGATTGTGGCGGTCACCATGCAGCCCGCCGACGGCACGTATCGCGCACAGGGCGAAATCTTTCTCGAAGGCCGCCCGTTGAATTGCTCCGACGTCGACGTCGGCCCTGACGGATGGCTGTATATCTCGGTCGGCGGACGCAACACGGCTGGCTCGATCTTTCGCGTGGTGGCCAAGGATGCCAAGCCGCTTCCCGCCGCCGAGAGCGGTGTCATGCGGGCCGTGCGCCAGCCGCAACTGGCCAGCGCCTGGGCCCGCCGCGCCGCGCGGGACGTAAAGAAGGAAATGGGTGACCAATGGGGAACCAGCCTGGTGGCCTTGGCCGCTAACACCCAGGCCGCTGGCGGCGATCGAGCGCGGGCGCTCGATCTGTTGCAACTCTATTCTCCGCAGCCGGCCAACGACCTTCTCGTGAACCTCTCGCACGACAAGGACTCACAAGTCCGGGCCAAGGCCACGTATTTGTTGGGCGTCCACGCGACCCCGGCTTCGAACGAGCGCCTGGTGGCATTGCTCGACGACGCCGACGCGATGGTGCGGCGGCGAGCCTGCGAGGCACTGGTGCGCGCCCGGCACCCGGCCCCGGCGG
>CAZUPX010001089.1:0-2228 GCA_964622155.1 uncultured Planctomycetaceae bacterium
GGAGGACCCCGATCGGATCATACGGACGTTTGCCGGCTACGATCAGCACGCCGTGGCTCGCGATGGCGTCGTCACCGTCAGCCGCCGCGGGTTGCCGCCGCCGCAATACAAGATCACGCGCTCCAGCCTTTGGAAAGAACGAATCAACCCCTGGGCAAACCCAGAGAAGCTGCCGATCTTCGATCGCGGGATTCTGGGCGAGCTGCTGTACGCCGGTAAGCCGGAAATTGTTGATGGCTTTGAGTTGCGTGCCGATGATCCAGCCCGCGAGTATCTGGAAGGCGTTCGGTCGATCGTCTGCGTTCCGACGTACGATCGGGGCGAGCCGCTGAACATGGCGATGATCTTGCGTCGCGATCCGCCGTGTTTCACGCCCGAAGACCTGGAATCGATGCTGCTGCAGGCCAACCTGGTCAGCCGCGCGGTAAATAACGCGCTGTTGGCCGGCCAGGTCCGCGAGGCCTATCAGAAGCTCGACCGCGAGATGCAGCGCGTCGGCGAAATGCAGCGGCAACTCTTGCCCGCCAGCCTGCCGGTGATCGAGGGCCTGCAGCTTGCCGCACGCTACGTCACGTGCAGCCGAGCGGGCGGCGACTATTACGACGTGTTTCGACTCGACGAGCGGCATTGGGGCCTGTGCATTGGCGACGTCAGCGGGCACGGCACGCCGGCCGCCGTGGTGATGGCCATGCTGCACACGCTGGTGCACACGCTGCCCGCGGCCTCGCAATCGCCGGGCGCGGTCCTGTCGCACGTCAACCGCCACATGACGGCCATGGTGCCCGACGGCATGTTCGCCACCGCGATTTACGCGGTGTACGACTCCGGCAATCAAACCTTGCGCTACGCCAACGCCGGCCATCCGATTCCGCGTTGCCGCCGCCGCGGCCAGATCGTGCCATTGCCGCACGTGCCGGGGTTGCCGCTGGGCGTTTCCGACCAGGAGACCTGGCCCGAGCAGGAGTTCCAACTTGAGTGCGACGACATGCTGGTCTTCTATACCGACGGCCTGGTGGAAGGCATGAACCCGGCAGGCGAACAGTTTGGAACGCAGCGGCTGGAGAAAGCGTTGCACGCCTCACCCGCCGATCCCGCCAAAGTCGTCGACCACCTCGACCGCCATCACCAGGAATTCTGCGAAGGCTCCGTGCCAATGGACGACCGGACGTTGCTGGTGGCCGTGGCGCGAGGGGTGGCCGGGAGATAACTGGATACCGGCTCGGCGTCAACTCGGTTTTGTGCGCGGATCGATTCGCGACGCTTGACTGCGCAGATTCGATCCCCGACGATATTCAGCTTAGAACCGATCCTGCCTGTAACTCCCAGGAATCTCACCCATGATCACTCGCACGCACACCTCGATCGTCACCCTCGCGCTGCTAGTGCTCCTTCCGTCCCCCGTCTTCGCTCAGGCAAAGGCGAAAGCAAAGGCCAAACAGCCGCCGGATCGGCCGACGCCGACGGCGGCGGATTACGAGTATGGAAAGGACTCCGAGCGGCAGAAGTTTGATTTCTGGCAGGCCAAGTCGGATCGGCCGACGCCGCTGGTGCTGTTGATTCATGGCGGCGGATGGCGCGGCGGCGATAAAACCGGCTACGGCACCGGCGCCATTCAGCCGTATCTAAACCGAGGCATCTCGGTGGCGTCGATCAACTATCGCTTCATCGACCAGGCCATGGAGCAAAACGTCGAGCCGCCAGTGAAGGCTTGCTTGCACGACGCCGCTCGGGCATTGCAAACGTTGCGCTCGAAGGCGAAGGAGTGGAACCTCGATCCCAAGCGCGTCGGCGCGACCGGCGGTTCGGCCGGCGCGTGCACGTCGTTGTGGCTGGCGCTGCACAAGGACCTGGCCGATCCGCAGTCGAGCGATCCGGTCGCGCGTGAGTCGTCGCGGCTGACCTGTGCGGCGGTGCTCGGCGCTCAGACCTCGTTGGACCCCAAGGAGCTTCGCGAGTGGATTCCCAACGCGATCTACGGCGGGCATGCCTTCGGTTTCGCGGGCAAGGGTCGCGGCCGACCCGAGGAGTTTGAGTTGCTGATCGCGAATCGCGAAAAGATCCTGCCGTGGATCAAGGAGTATTCGCCGATCGAGCTGGTGAGCTCCGATGATCCGCCGATCTACCTGGACTATCCGAATCAAAAGACGCCGCCAGCCGTGGGCCAGAAGGAAGCCGACCCAACTCACTCGGCCATGTACGGCGTGAAGCTGGCCGAGAGACTGCAATCG
>CAZUPX010001090.1:0-6031 GCA_964622155.1 uncultured Planctomycetaceae bacterium
CGGCTGGCCGGTGATCTGCTCGGTGTTCACATCGGCGTTGCCGGGAATCGTGCGCAGCACGGCCTCGATTTCTTGGGCCTTTTGCACCAGCACGTCAAAGTCGTCGCCAAACAGCTTGACTCCCAGGTCTGCCCGCACGCCAGAGATCATCTCGTTGGTGCGCATTTCGATCGGCTGGCTGTACGCCAGACGTTGTCCCGGCAAGTCGCGCAGCGTCTTGTCGAGCAACTCAGTCAGCTCAGCCTGCGTGCGGGCCTTTTTCCACTGCGAGCGGGGCTTGAGCGTGATAAACGTGTCGGTCAGCTCGACGCCCATCGGATCGGTGGCGATCTCGGCCGAACCTACGCGGCTCCACACGTGTTCGACTTCGTCGGGAAACGCGGCCAGGATGATGCGCTCCATCTGCGTGTTGTAGCGGATCGATTCGGCCAGGTCGGTTCCGGCCAGCCGCACCACGCCGATCGCGATCGCCCCTTCCGACAGCCGCGGCACAAACTCTGAGCCCAGATGCGGAGCAATCATGCCGAACGCGACGACCAGCACGCACGCGGCCAATCCCATCACGGCCGCCTTTTGATGCATGGCGAACCGTAGGATCGGATTATGAATCGCGTGCGCGATCCGCATGGCCAGTGGCTCGCGGCGCTCCACCTGCTTCGGCAGAAAGTAACTGGCCAGCACGGGCATCAGCGTGAGCGAAAGCACCATCGAGCCGGCCAGTGCAAAGATAACGGTCAGCGCCATCGGGCGGAACATTTTGCCCTCAATGCCTTCGAGTGTCAGGATCGGCAGGTAGACGATCATGATGATCAGCTCGCCAAACATCGTCGGCCGGCGGACCTCGACGGCCGCGTCTCGAATGATCTCCAGTCGCGACTTACCACTGTTGGCCGCCTGGCCCAGGTGGCGAGCGCAATTTTCGATCATCACCACCGAGCTGTCGACAATCAGGCCGAAGTCGATGGCCCCCAGGCTTAGCAGGCTGGCCGCGATGCCGAAGCGGACCATGCCCATGAACGAGAACAACATCGACAGCGGAATGGCCAGCGCCACAATCAGCGCCGCCCTCAGGTTTCCTAGAAAGGCAAATAGCACGGCGATGACCAGCAGCCCGCCTTCGAAGAGATTCTTGCGCACGGTGTCGATGACATAAGCGACCAACTCGGTGCGATCGTAGACGGGCGTGACTTGGACATTGGGCGGCAGCGTGGCGGCAATCTCGCGCAGCTTGTCTTTCATGGCCCAGGTGACTTCGTGGCTGTTTTCGCCCATGAGCATGAAGCCCAGCCCGAGCACGACTTCGCCGCGACCGTCGGCGGTGACGGCGCCGCGGCGAATTTCGTGGCCAATCGTCACCTCGGCCACGTCGGCCACTCGCACCGGCACGCCCTCTTTGGCGGTGACGACGATCTGGCGGATTTGATTCAGGTCGGTCGTGCGGCCCAGGCCCTGCACGATCAGCATGCCGCTTTCCTGGCTGATGTTGCCGCCGCCAACGTTGAAGTTGTTTCGCCCGACGGCCTCAACGACGTCGGTGAAGGTCAGGCTGTGACGAATCAGCCGCTGCGGATCGATGCGGATCTGATACTGCTTTTCGTAGCCTCCCCAACTGTTGATCTCGGCGGTGCCGCGCACCGTGCGCAATGGCGGGCGGATCACCCAGTCGTGAATCGTCCGCAGGTCGGTGATGTCGCTTCCCTGACCAGTGACGACATAGTGCAGCACCTCGCCCAGGCCGGTCGCCACCGGACCCATTTTGGGCCGGGCGATTCCTTGCGGGATGGCGACCGTCGACAGCCGTTCGTTGATCAATTGTCGGGCGAAGTAGATGTCGGTGCCGTCCTGGAAAACGACGACGACCTGCGACAGTCCGAACTTTGAGATCGATCGCAATTGATCTAGGCGCGGAAGATTGCCGATGGCCTGTTCGATTGGGAATGTGATCTGCCGCTCGACCTCCTCGGGACCCAGTGCCGGCGCCACGGTGTTGATCTGCACCTGCACCGGCGTGGTGTCTGGAAGGGCGTCTACGTCGAGTTGCCCGAGTGAGATCGCTCCGACGACCGCGGAGGCGATGACCACACCGACGACCAGCAGCCGGTGTCGCAGCGAAAAATCAATGATGCGGTTGAGAAAATCCATGCCGGTTAATGGTCCACAACGCAGCAAGCGGCGCCCAGGTTGGAGCGGAGCAATTGAGCCAGCAGAACCGGGCTTCCTTTCGTGACGACGACTTCACCCGGCAGCACCCCGGCCAGCAGCTCGACGTATTGATCGTCGCGCGCGCCCAGCCGCACTTGGCGCACGTGAAACACCTTCGGCGAGCCGGGCTGGAGGTAACGTCGATCGCGCACGAATACGAAATTGGCGTCGGGTGTCGACTGCACGCTCTCGCGCGGGACCGTGACGGCACTTGGCTCTTCGCGGAGGATGATGCGACCGGTGCCGAAGGTTTTGTCCTTGATGAGACCGGCACCACCCCCGAGGTCCGCGCGGACCGCGAGCGTGCGTGTACGTTCGTCGATCGCGGGACTGACCCACGAGATGCGCCCCTTGACCTCGGGCGAGCGATCGTCGCCGCGAAACACGACGCTCAAACCGGGCGAGACATAGCGGGCATCCTCCTGCCGCACGCTGAGCTTCAGCCACAGCCGCGTGGGGTCGGCGACGGTGAACAGCACCGTGGTGGCGTCGACGACCTCGCCGGCGACACAATCGGCGGCCACAACCATGCCGCCATGTGAGGCGCGGATGGGAAACAAGTTGGCCGACTTCGAGGATGGCAGAACCTTGCTCAGAATCTCGGTCGGGATTCCCAGGAATCGCAAGTCGTCCGAGATTTTGTTGGCGTCAACGTGCTCAAACGACTCCGGCACTTCGAGCCCCAGGTTGACCAGCGCCTGGCGGGCCGAGATAAACGCGACCTCGGCCTCTTGCAGCGCCGCGTCGGCTTCGACAATGGCCTTCATGGCGATTCCGTCGGCCGCGGCTCGCAAGCGCTTGGCGTTGGTCTTGCGCAGCTCGCGCTGCACCACCGCGTGCAACAACTGAGCCTTGGCCTGACCGACTTCCGAAGCGTCAATGAGGGCCAGGATTTCGCCGGGCACCACGCTGTCGCCGGTGATCTTGAACACGAAGGCGACGCTGCCTGCGGCGCGCGACGCGAGGTGAGCGACGCGCGTCGGGTCGAAGACGATCTCACCGTTTGCCGAAATTGCGTCGGTCATCGGTCGTTCCGCAACCACGTCGACGTCGATACCCGACTTGACTGCGCTTTCGCTGGAGGCGAATTGCACGCGGTGTTTGCACAGCGTGTTGCGGCTGTTGTTCTCGGGCCGCTCGATAAGGGCCAACGGCGCGAGCGTGTCGTAGGCCGGCAGCTTCGGCTCGCCTTGCACCTGGGCGAGCTCGGGATGACAGATCACGCACTCGGCAACGCCATGTTTGCGGCAAAAGCCGAACTCGGCCGGCCGCGCCAACAGATCTTTGCGACACTCGACGCACTCAGACTCGGGCACGAGGTGTTCGGCGCACCAGTCGTCGGGCCGCGCGGCGGAGGCCGAGAGGTCGGACATCCTGGGCAGTTTCCAGCCCGAGAAATGCCCGAGCCCCAGGACGACAGCCAGCAACGAGAAGACGATCGCGCTGGGCGCCCATTCGCGCAGCATCGAGCCCGGCTGAGGGCCGGTGGCCGGCATGGTTGGCTGAAAGGATGGATTGGTTGACGTCGTTGACATGATTCCCTCTCTGTGGGCGAATACCCGGGCGCGATGTCGAAGCGTGGATCAGTGCGCAAAACGAAAACGGTCGAGGCGCGAACCGAGAGCGCGGAAGCGATCAATTCGCGCACGTGCGCGACTTCAGCAGCGAATGACCACGGTCGCCAAGAGAGCGAGCGCCGGTGGCGGAGCGTGGAGCCAGCCGCACGACTGGCGGCCCAAATCCGCAGAAGTTCCATCCAGCGGAGCGATGGCTCGGAATGGAATCGCGATCAGAGACAAAACGTGCCGGTCGCCATGCGGAGCGTTGATGTCAGCACTGCGGGTAACGCTTTGCGGTTCGGAAATCCGCACGTGTCTGCAATCGCACGGGTCATCGACCTGTGCGGTGGCGCGAGCGGATTGCTGCTGATCGCAGCAATCGTCGTCGCAGTCGCCGGCATGCTCGTGATCGTGCTGGCAACATCCGCAGGTGGCCGGGCCAAAGTCAATGCACGTCGAGCCGTCGGCCGACAAGCAGAAATAGAGCGGCGACGCGCTTGAAGCGAGAAGCTGCGTGACGGCCAGCGCTAGGGTGAACAGTGCTTTCACGGCGATCGCTCGAACGGACAGGTGCGACATCTCACTAACATCATTTCTAGGCGCGAAACGGTCTTCGGTCAATGTAGGTTTCGGCCAGACCGCGCTAAAACCCGGCAGTTTTGCGCGGCGATAGCAGGATGCGCGGGTCAAATCGTCCTCGTTCAGCCCCGATGTGGCTCAACGGGCAAGGGTAGCAAGGGCGGCATGGGGCACGCAAGCGCGTCGGAAATGATCCGCAGCAACTCCCCTTCTTCGACCGTTACGCGATCATCGGCGCCGATGCACGCGGCACACGCTTCGAGCAACGGGCGCTTCACCAGCGGCGCGGCAGCGGCCAATTGATCGAGCGCCACGTCCACACTCTTGAGCGAGCAATCGTTGCGCGGCAAGAGCTCGGCCCGCGTACCTTCGGCGCCCAACTCGGCAACCCCCAGCGCAAAGGCCCTTGCCACCTGCGCTTCGTCGCGCGTGCCGCAATGCGCCAGGGTCGAGAGCAGCGTGCTGGCGGCCGGCGCCAGCGGTGCGAGCCTCTGATACTTGATCTCGCTCGGCTGCTGCCGCTCCAAACGTGGCAAGAGTCGCTTGAGCACCAGTCGCTGCACCCCGTATTCGAACAAGCTCAACCGGCGGTCGGCATGAATCAAGAACGTGACGTCGCGGCGAAAGGCCGCCAATTGCTTGGGTGCCAGCGCGTGCAACGCCGGAAGTGTCATGCTGACCAACGGCAAGCGGGCCTCGGGAGGAAGTTTTGCCACCAGCGGCCAGACTCGCAGCGTTTCGGCGTTTGACTTCGGGTCGGCCTGGTTGGCAAGATATTCGAGCTGCTGGTCGCACACTGGCGTGCCCTGCTCGGCTAACAACAGCGCGTAAACCGTCGCTAGCGCACCCAGCGGATCGCGCAGGTTCGTCGCCAGTTGTTCGGGCAGCGATGCGACCAGCGCCGCCGCGTAATCCAAGTGCTCGTTGCGCGGGGCGCCAACCTGCTCGACGGCCCGATCGGGCTCGACGGCCAACGTCTGCGCGCCTGCCGCGGCGATCGCGTGCACGGGCGCAAACGCCG
The DNA here is from genome assembly GCA_964622155.1 of uncultured Planctomycetaceae bacterium. Lineage (GTDB taxonomy): Bacteria > Planctomycetota > Planctomycetia > Pirellulales > PALSA-1355 > CAZUPX01. Next base: position 5,362 of record CAZUPX010001090.1, read on the forward strand.
CGCGGCGCGCGGCGAGCGTGTTTGGATCGACAAGGTCGCCAAGCGAGTGCTCGATGGCTTGAACATTCGGATAAAGGCCATCGAACTTGGGGTCGATCCGGTGGATGCGCTCTCGCAGCGGCGGATGGGTCGCCAAGAGCTCAAACAGCGGCGCAGCCACTCCGTTGCCAAAGTACATGTGGCTGGCCTCCTGGGCATGCTCGGTTTTCAGCCGCGAGTGATGCACGTAGCCGCCGATCTTTTTGAGCGCCCCGGAAATCCCGTCGGGCAAGCGAGTGAATTGCACGGCCGAGGCGTCGGCCAGAAACTCGCGCTGCCGCGAGACGGCGCTTTTGATCAGGTTGCCAAAAAACACGCCGACGTAGCCGATGATGTACAGCAGCAAGCCCAGAAAGGGCAGGGGATTGCCCTTCTTGCCGCCCGACGACGAGAAGTTCGACGTCGAAGAGCTGGTGCGCATCAGGATGTAGCCGATCGTGGCGATCAGCAGAATGCCGTTGAGAATGCCGATCAGCCGGATGTTCAGCCGCATGTCGCCGTTGAGGATGTGACTGAATTCATGGGCGATCACGCCTTGCAGCTCGTAGCGCGAAAGGGTCTGAATGCTGCCGCGGGTCACGCCGATCACGGCGTTTTGCGGCGTCGTGCCGGCGGCAAAGGCATTGATGCC
>CAZUPX010001091.1:0-7845 GCA_964622155.1 uncultured Planctomycetaceae bacterium
CCCACACGTCGCATTACTCGGCGGACTACTCGGTCGTGGAAGTGCAAACCAACGCCGACGAGGTCGACCAGATGGCCGACTACTATCTCGACGCCGCTCTGGAGCAATACGAGATCAGCGAACCGCGCACGGCGCGGTACGCGGGCCTGGTGCCGATCAGCCCCGACGGCGCGATCCAGCAGGTGAGCTTTCACGTGGGCACCGGCGGCGCGACCACGGCGGCGGCGCGCAACACCGAGCGGCACCGCTTCACGCGGCCATATGCCGAGCGACGCCGCATCGAGCGACAGCGCGAGACCAATCAGGTCGTTAAGACGCTGGGGCCAAGAAACCTGGCCCGAAGTCTCAGAGTCAACGTTCACACCAAGCCGAGGCCGTGACACTGTGAACGAACCGATAACGTCGGTCAAAGCCTTGACGAAGATTCCGTTCAAGAACGTCGACGCCCAGGCGATTCCCCCATTCGCCGTGATGCGGGTCAGCGGCTCGATCGTCGAGGACGGAGTCGCGTTTCTGGCATGCGAGCAGGTCGGCTCAGAGCTGGCCACTGAGTTCGCCGTCAACGGCCCGGTGCAGGTTGCCGCCGGCAGCAAGGGCGTCTGCTACCGCGAGGGAGACCTGCGAGTTGCCTTCGACGGAGGCTCTCCGCAACCGGGCGAATGCTGGGGTGTGCGGGCGGATCAGTGGACACTGTCGCGCGGTTATCCGTCAATCTTCACGGTTCACGCGGTGCGCGACGCGGCCAATCACATTCTTCATGGCCGCATCGCGCCGTTGGCCGAAGTGTTGGGAGCGCCCGCGGCCGAGCTGTCGCCGATGGCCAATGGCGAGCCCGGCAGCGGCGCGGTGGCGGTTTACGTTTGGGATGGCGACCAGCTCGCCCCCGCCGAGCCGGCCATGACGCTCGTGGGACACAATATCTCCACGACGCCGATCAAGGCGGGCATGCTCACGCAGTTCACTCGGGCTAACGGCATCTGGGTCGCAGCCGCCAGCGAGCTGCTGGTGCGGTTCGAGTTGACGGCCGATCTCGTCTATGGCGTCGAGCCCGGCGGCAACAATGCCCGGGTGCTCGTTTACTCCGCGGGTGCGTATGTGCCCACCGGGCAAACGATTCGCGTGTACGATTGGACCGCGCTTGGCTCTGGAGCTGGCGCGTATGCGACATGGAGTGGCAAAGGGCCGGTGACGAGTCCGGCACGCAACGGGTATCAGGGATGGGCGATCCGGCAACCCGACTCGGGCCGCTATGAAATTGTGTGGATGGAGAGCCAGGCCCGCACGATCAGCTTTCGGTTGTACGCGCGGCTGTCGACGGCCGATGCCTCGCAGGCCAATTGTAGCGTGCTGACGTACTGGGACGGTCGCGATCCGGATCCGGCCGCCTCTGGCGCGACGGTGTACAACCTGCCCACCGACAACGCTGGCGTGTACAAGTTCTTCGGCGAAGCCAACGCGGTGGGCTACGCGGTGTGGAACGAGAGGCTTGCCAGGTACGAGATTTCCGCCATCGAGGGGGACGGCCGGCACTGGGTGCTGTTCAAGAACACTTCGGGATACGCGGCGCCGGCCAACGCGATCTTGACCGACTTGGGAGTGACGGCCATCAGCGGCGGCCACACGAACAGCCGGCAGGTGATGACCGTCGGCCAGCCGAGCACGACCTTGTCGCGCAGCTATTGGGTCAACGGCTACGCGGATGTCGCCAACGGCGCCGTCGGCGTGTGCTGCTCGACCGAAAGCCCCGTCGAAGCGCTATACGACACGGCCGGAGCGGCACACGGCGAAAGTTGGGGACCCAAGCCGGGTCAATGGACGCTGGCCAAGGGTTTTCCAGGATTCACGATCGTGGGTGTCACCGACCCGACAGCCAAGATCGCTTTGGTGCGTCAGGACCCGATCGTGCAACTGCTGGGCAAGACCAACGACGTCGTGGCCAACAATAGCAGCACGACGAACTACAAGATCTACACGGGGCTGCCCGGCAGCGAGGCGGATAGCGGTTTTGCTGCGCCGTCGGCTTACAACCGCTCGGGCTCGATCGGCAATGGAGCCTGGTGTTGGCTGCGCTGGAAGAACACCAGTTGGGAACTGTCGTCGTTTGCCAATCGCATCGTTCACGTCACGCTCAGCTCGGCGATCGCGGCCGGCGCGACCGGCTCGGTGACGCTGCCCGACGGACGCAGCGTGACGGCGAAGAACTGGTCGGCCGTGCCTTTTTCGAGTGGCGACAAGGCGACGGCCTATGAGGACTTGAGCGACGGCAATTTCTACTTGATCGAGTCCGGCGGATCGTCGGGCACAATGCTGTTCAAGGGAACGCTGGGTGCCAACCTGGCCAGTGCCGCAACGAGCGTGTCGGTCGGGTCGCTCAGCTCCTACACGGCCACCGCGGCGCCCGGCGGATCGGTCACGGCCAGCAACATTCTGGGACTGGCCGGCAGCTCGGGCGACGTGTGTGTCGTGATTCAAAACAACGCCAGCGGCTCGCCCACTTATGATCTGCTGGCCGTGCAGCATCACGTGTACACGATCGTCACCGACGTGGCCTTTGACGGCACCAGCGAGAAACAAACGAAGCGCGACTTTGCCGCCATGGCCAACGCAGGCGCCGCCAGTCCGGCCACGATCTGGACGGGCAGCGAGTGTTCGTAGCGGAAGCCGCCAGGCTTCCGAGGGAGGATGCAAACGTCCGGCGGAATTCTGGCGAATTCCGCTACCCCCAGACCCTGACCCCTGATCCCTTTTCCCCATGGGTACCGTTCAACTCAAGCATGGCGCCAGCGGGCCGATCGTGACCGGCGGGGCGGTGGCGATCGATCAGAATTGCTGTTGCGCGTACTGCAATCTGGTTGCGAGCGTGTCGTTGACGATTGCCGGGATGGGGCGCGACCCGACGGTCGACGAGCTGTGCGATTGCGAGTCGCTCGACAGCCAGTGCGCCGCGCTCAATGCGCAGTGGATTCTTTCGTCGTATTACTATGGTCAGATCAACGCCTGCTACGACGAGCTCCTGCCGCCCGCTCCCAGCCAGGGGGGCAACTGCATCTTTGCCTATCTGATCGGCGACCCGCCGCCGGGCGAGGCGTGCGTGACCGGCTTTGTCTACAACCCGATCGTGGCCCGGCTGTCTTCGGCCGTGGTCGGCGGCACGACTTACTACACCTGGGAGGCCTGGGTCGGCACATCCTCGGGCCATGCTCCGCCGACTTCGTGGTCCTGCACGTCGTGCAGCTATTGGACCCTGAGCGGGCTAACAAGTCCCCTGGGCACATTCACGTTGGCCGGCCAGCAACAAACGAATCAAAACGGCGACGTGTGTGTGTATCCGGCCACGGTGACGCTGATCGCCAGTTGAGAGCGGCGACGTTTCAAGCGAATGTGCAACGCATTAGCAACCGATTGTGCCTGGGACTGGAGTGTTGACGGCCGCGTGCGCTGTCGCCATTGCGGCTTTGAAACGATCGCCACGCAGCGCGACTTGCGGTGCATTCACCGCCATTGCCCGGCAAACGCTTCGCCGGCTGGCAGGTCACCCGTCGGCTGGGGCGATCGATTGGCGCGTGCGCTTGCAGCGATCGGTATTAGCAAAGAGCGCGTGAGCCGCTGGCTCGGAGCGCCGTGTGGCTGCACTCGACGGCAAGAGCAGTTGAATCGGCTTGGGCGATGGGTTGCCGGCTTGTTTACGCGAAACTCGAGACCGCGATGAGGAAGCCGTAGCTGGTTTGCGCTGCAAGACGCACGCTGGCGGCGGGCTCTTTTTTGTTGGGCAGACAAGGAGGCGCTTCATGGATCCCAATTTCCGCAAACAAACCACTGAAGGACCCGGCGCATCACCACCGACCGAGTCATGGCTATTTGCGCAGGCGTTGCTTGGCAAGGCCGTCTCGAGCGCTTGCAGAACAGGGGGCGCCGCGAGATCCAAGCGCGAGCACCTGGCATGGCTCGCGAGAATCTCGACCAAACACGAAAGCCAACTGCGCAGCCTATTAAGAGAACAAGTCGCCGCGAGGGCCCAGCGCGAGCAGTTGGAATGGCTTGCCAAGATTTCTTCAAGGCACGAAAGCCAACTTCGTAGCCTGTTGACTGCCGAAGCGGAAGCCAGAGAAGCACAAGCGCGCTTGAAGTGGCTTGTCGAAGGCTCGAATGTTCAGGAGGCCGAATGGGATCCCGGCAAGCACCCGCGTCGCGGCGGCGCGCCCAATGCGGGCTGGTTTGCGACCACCGGCGGTGCGGGCGGGTCAGCTGGGAAGCTCGGTCGCGCTGGCACCGACGGCGAGAGCGGCGAGAATGGTCATCACGGTGTGCCGCCGCGGATGCTCGAATTGGCGGGCGCCTGGTGGCAGACGAAGGACGAGCTCGAGCAATACCGCCGTGATATCGAGACGCTGCCCACTCGCATTGCAAGTGAACGCGCAGCTTGGCACCGGCGGCAGATACGCCTATGTCCACACGCAGAACTTGGCCAAATCCGAAAAGGATCTGGAGACCGCCAAAGCCCAGGTGCCAGAGCTTGAGGCCCAACTACGAGACCTGGAACAAGAATACCGCGAGTCAGGGTATGATGACATCGAGCATGCGACGTGGACTCCCGGCGAGACAGTGGTCGGCGGACGTGGCATCGAACAGGTCGGACGCGCGGTCGCCATGGGCGGCTCGCCGGCCGGCCTGAAGCCGACGGGTATTGAGTTTGATGTTGCGCTGGGCGCAGCGTCCGTACTTCAACTCGGGAGGGCGGTGCTAAAAAGGGCCCTGAGCAGAGCTCCCACCAACACCCCACTCGGCACGCGAATTGAGCCGCCGACGCCTGCGAAAGAAGTCGTCCCAGGCAGGGGCGGCCGATACGGGCATCTTGAGGATCCTCCTGCGGCAAATAGCGGCAAGAATTTTACTCCAACCCAAAGGAAGACTATCTTTGCTGAAAACGAACGCCAAAATGGCGGGCCTTTGCGAGATGATCGCACAGGAGAAGTATTAGTTCCTCCACAGCAACGCAAACGAGGTGTACCAGCGCCGCCAAATGAGGCTCAAGTTGACCACGTTTATCCCAAGTCCAAGGGAGGCCCTAACACGTACAGTAATGCCGAGGTGCGATCTCGACTCAACAACATACGAAAGGGTAAAAGAATTGAATGACTCAAATCGAAAATGGCCCTTCTTGGATCCGCCGAACACGGCCGTAATCACGAACGTACGCATCCTCGATGAAGAAGATTGGGTGCACTACGTAACCCATGATGAGGAGGACGGCGCGTGGCAGTTTCATCCCTTTCGTGGCCTAGCGAGCATGAACGAAGCCGCGGTTGTCAGTCTAAAACGAATACTCGAGCTTGAACCGAGAATCGAAGAGCTGGCTGACCTTGCTCTGGGTTGGCATGCCTGGCGCGACAGCAAGAGTGCGCCTTGGACACGAGCGCCTAAAAGTGCGGGTTAATCGTGCAGCGCCAGATGTCGACCACCGGGGTCACAGACCCCGGCCACAGCGGAACGTTAGTCGAACAAATCTTCCTCTGTAGCTGGCCTCTGCGAGGCCTGCGCCGCCAAATGAGGCTCAAGTTGATCACATTTATCCCAAGTCCAAGGGAGGCCCAAACACATATAGCAACGCTGAGGTCCGATCGCGACTAAGTAATGTACGAAAGTGGAAAAAACTTGAATGGCTCAAACCGACCATGGACATTTTTAGACCCTCCGAACACGGCGGTCTTGACAAGTGTGCGCATTCTCGATGAAGAAGATTGGATGCATTACGTCACTCACGACCAGGAGGATGGCGCGTGGCAATTTCATCCATACAGCGGTCCAACGAGTGAGGAAGAGTCAGCGGACGTCGGTCTAGAACATATGCTGAGGATAGAGCCGAGACTCGAAGAACTGGCCGAGCTTCCTCTGGGTTGGCATGCCTGGCGTGACAGCAAGAGTGATCCTTGGACACGAGCGCCTAAAAGTGCGGGTTAAACGCGGAAGTCGACCTCGCGACGAGTGTGCACCAAAGATGCGGTGCGGAAATGCCATTCTGGCAACCGGAATTCTTCGATCACGCGTTGCGATCGCTAGAGAGCTACGAAGAGAAGTGGCAGTATGTCCGCCAAAATCCGCTCCGAGCTGGTTTGGTCGAGCGCCTGGAGGATTGGCCTTATCAAGGAGAGATTCATCGATTGCGGTTCGATTGAGAATGACGAGTTGCCGGCCTCGCAGAGGCCAGCTACAGAGGAGCAAACTCTCCGATGTGATTACCCTGTACCATTGTAGGAGGAGGTCCGCCATGTGGTTTAGTGCAGCAATTCTACTCAGAAGTGAGGCGGCGGATCGCCTGCCGGCCGACTCACTTTGGGAGGAAAGCGTCGTCCTTGTGAAAGCGGATACCGAAGACGATGCGCTGATGATTGCAGCGGCAATCGGCCGAAGCCAAGAAATCAGCTACGGCGTCGAGGGAGGAGGTCAATTGCGATGGCTATTCGATCGCGTTGAGCGCGTCTATCCGATCGAATCCGAAGACTTGCAATCGGGAACCGAACTATTCTCGCGTTATCTTCGAGCGTCGGAAGTCGAGAGTCTTCTTGCACCCTTTAAGGATTAAGGGCAATTTCCGCAATGAAACCGCCACGGAAGGTTTGGTCGAGCGACCGGAGGATTGGCCTTATCAAGGAGAGATTCATCGATTGCGGTTCGATTGAGTAATGACGAGGGCCGGCCTCGCAGAGGCCAGCTACAGAGGAGCAAACTCGACGGCAGGGCGAGGCCACGACCATCCGGGCGCTAGCCCCTGGGCACAATGATCTTTTGATAGAGCAAGTGCACCAGGCCCGCCAGCAGTTCGGCTTCGCCGCTTTCCAGCAGCAGCGCCACCTTTCGATGAACGTCACGATTGCGATTCATGATGGCGACCACGTCGGTGGCGCCCGGCGCGGTCAAGGCGCCTCCGGTTCCAAAGCGGCTGTACAACTCTTCGAAATCGGCCTGCGTCCAACCTTCGAACAGCTCCGGGTGGGAGTTGACAACTTCCTCGACGATGGGATTCGTGCGCCGATCGAACAAACGATGAGCCAAGAGCGACGGGTTTTGGAACAGTTCGTCGGCCGAGACACCCAGCCCGGCGGCCAGGCGATGCAGCGTGCGCGCGTGAGGCTTGTTGCGGCCGGCAATCAGGGCCTTGACGGTCCGCTCGCTCAATCCGGTCGCTTCGATCACTTGTTCGAGCGTCAGGCCCGAGCGAGCCATCAATCGCCGCACGTTGAGAGCAATGTCGACCATGGTGTTGGTTGCGTGGGTCGCGCGAACTTTGAGCTGCTTGGACGTCGATGCGAGACCTCGCCGTAACTCGTCCCCCGTGGCAACATCTGGCGGCAAGTCAACTGGCCAAAATCTCGCTTGACGAATAATGAACATATGTATACTATACGCGTCATCGCCAGTCAATCGTTTTTTCCAGAGTCCGGACGAGTCGCGCGGCGCTGGCTGCCTCGCCAGGTGCGTCTCTCGTGCGCCGGCGGCATGGTTTGCTGAGGTGTTCCTTATGGACAAGGTGAGCTGCGCGGGGGGACAACAATTCCGCCTGTGGATCGCAACCTACGAAAACTGGCGGCCCTCGCGATGGAACGAGTCGCCGCCGGCGGCTGTGGCGCTGGAAGCGGTCGAAGACGGGCTGTATTCGGAGGCCGAAGCCGCCTTGTTTCTGGAAGGGTTCAATTCATCGATGCTGGAATACGACGCGCCGATCTGGGCGGTCGCGGTTCCCGTGGCTGTGCGATTCGAAGGCGACGCGGTGTGTGGCCGGCCGGTGACCGGCTACACCTTTGCCGGTGACGAGGCTTCGCCGCGTTCGCTCGACCAGCACACCGTGTA